>NZ_VSWE01000023.1:0-82693 GCF_009668275.1 Herbaspirillum sp. CAH-3
GCCCGCCGCCGCACCCCGCAAGAAACGCCGCGCCGCCCTCGCCACGCAACCGGTGGAACGCATCCAGCGTTCGCTCTTCGGCGAGATCCTCGACTGGATGCTGGCCCCGCTGCTGCTGCTGTGGCCGATGAGCATCGCCATCACTTACCTGATTGCGCAGTCCATCGCCAACCAGCCCTTCGACCGCGCACTGGAAGACAGCGTGACCGTGCTCGCGCAGCAGGTCTCGGAAGTCAACGGCAAGGTGGTGGCGCGCCTGCCGGTCTCGGCACGTGACCTGCTGCGCGCCGACGACATCGACAACATCTACTACAAGGTCACCGGCCCCGGTGGCGAATATGTCGAAGGCGACGTCGACATGCCGCAACCGCCCGCCGAGGAAGACCGCATCACCCTGGGCACAGTGCAGTTCCGCAATGACATCCTGCACGGCAGCGACGTGCGCATCGCCACCCTGCAGGTGGACCTGCGCCGCAGTGCCGCCCAGCGCGCGGCCCAGCGCGAGCCGCGCATTGCCACCGTGCAGGTGGGTGAGACCCTGGAAAAACGCGCGCAACTGGCCAATGAAATCATCAAGGGCGTGATCCTGCCGCAGTTCGTGATCCTGCCGGTGGCGCTGGCGCTGGTGTGGTTCGCCCTCTCGCGAGGCCTGTCGCCGCTGTCGGAATTGCAGCAGCGCATCCGCGCGCGCCGCCCCGACGATCTCTCGCCCATCGATTCCGGCCAGGTGCCCGAAGAAATTTCCCCGCTGGTGCGCTCGCTCAACGACATGCTGGCACGCCTGTCGCAGACCATCGCCATCCAGAAGCGCTTCATCGCCGATGCCGCCCACCAGATGAAGACCCCGCTGGCCGGCATGCGCATGCAATCCGAACTGGCGCTGCGCCAGGATGACCAGGACGACGTGCGCCGCTCGCTGGAGCAACTGGCCAAGAGTTCGGAAACCGCCACGCGCCTGGTCAATCAATTGCTCTCCCTGGCGCGCGCCGAGAACCAGCAGTCGCAATCCGGCGGCATGGCCCCGCTGGAACTGAACGAACTGGCACGCGGCGTGGTGCAGGACTGGGTGCCGATGTCCTTCACCCAGCGCATCGACCTCGGCTTCGAGCAACCGGATCACCCCATCCTCATCACCGGCAACCCGGTGATGCTGCGCGAACTGTTATCCAACCTGCTGGACAATGCCCTGCATTACACACCGCACGATGGCAATGGCCGCGTCACCGTACGGGCGCGCACCGATGAAGGCGGAGGCCTGGCCATCCTCGAAGTGGAAGACAACGGCCCCGGCATTCCGGTGGCCGAACGCGCCAACGTGTTCGAGCGTTTCTATCGCATCCTCGGCACGCCCAGCACCGGCAGCGGCCTGGGCCTGGCCATCGTGCGCGAGATCGCGCAGCAGCACGAGGCCATCGTCGAGATCACCCACAATCCGCGCAGCAACGATCCCAAATATCCGGGCAGCCTCTTTCGCGTGAGCTTTCGCATGATGCCGCGCACGCCCTTCTTCGACGACATCACCTGACATGGACCACGGCACGCCTCCCCCGGACCCCGGCAACCAATGGCACCGCACCCGCCGCATGACGGCCTGGCTGATGGCGCTGTGGTTCGCAGCGACGTTCTTCTTCATCTACTTCGCGCGCGAACTGGACCGCGTCCACCTGTTCGGCTGGCCGGTGTCCTTCTACATGGCCGCGCAGGGCATGATGCTGATCTACCTGGCCATCGTGGTCATCTACGTGCGCCGCATGCGCCGCATCGAACAACTGGTCCGACGTGAACAAGGCGAGCACTGGCATGGAGAGTAACAAGGACTTCTTCCGGCGCCTGTGCCGTTACTATGGTTTCTACACGCTGGGCTTCATCGTCTTCCTGTGCGTGCTGGCCATCCTTGAGCGCGAAGGCATGCCGCGCTCGTGGATAGGCTACCTGTTCCTGTTCGTCACCATCGGCCTGTATGCCGGCATCGGCGTGGTCTGCCGCACCTCCGACGTGCCCGAATACTACGTCGCCGGACGGCGCGTGCCACCACTCTTCAACGGTATGGCCACGGCCGCCGACTGGATTTCGGCGGCGACCTTCATCAGCCTGGCCGGCGGCCTCTACCTGCAAGGTTTCGACGGCCTGGCCTACATCCTCGGCTGGACCGGCGGCTACTGCCTGGTGGCGTTGCTGATCGCGCCCTACCTGCGCAAGTTCGGTCAATACACGATTGCCGATTTCCTGGCCGCCCGCTATCCGGGCAAACCCGGCAGCCACGGCGCCAACGTGATCCGCATCCTGGCCGTGGCGGCCACGATCCTGATTTCCTTCACCTATGTGGTGGCGCAGATCTATGGCGTGGGACTGATCACCTCGCGCTTCACCGGCATCGATTTTTCCATCGGCATCTTCCTCGGGCTGGCCAGCATCCTGGTGTGTTCCTTCCTGGGCGGCATGCGCGCGATCACCTGGACCCAGGTGGCGCAATACATCATCATCCTGTTGGCTTACCTGATCCCGGTGATCTGGCTCTCCGCCAAGCACGCCGACCTGCCCGTGCCGCCGGTGGCCTATGGCGCGGTGCTGCCCAAGCTCTCGGCGCTGGAACACAAGCTGGAAGACGATCCCAAGGAAAAGGAAGTGCGCCAGATCTTCCAGGCGCGCGCCGAAGACTACGACCGCCGGCTCAAGGGCCTGCCGCAATCCTGGCTCGATGGCCGTGTCGAGGCGCAGAACCAGGCCGACGAGGTCCGGCGTGATTCGCGCGCCTCGCTGGCCGACATCAAGGCCGCCAGCCGCGCGCTGTCGTCCTATCCCAAATCCCCCGGAGAGGCCGAACGCAAATGGACCGAAGCACGCGCGGCCAACCTCGCGCGCGCGCAGCCACCGGTCTCGCAGACCGAACCCTTCCCCGGGCGCGACCAGCAAAGCTCGGACATCAAGCGCAACAACTTCCTGGCGCTGGTGTTCTGCCTGATGCTGGGCACCGCCGCCTTGCCGCACATCCTCATGCGCTATTACACCACGCCCACCGTGGCAGGCGCACGCAGCTCGGTGTTCTGGACGCTGTTCTTCATCATGCTGATCTACCTCACCGTGCCGGCACTCACCGTCCTGGTGAAATACGACATCTACACCTCGCTGGTGGGCAGCAGCTACAGCCACTTGCCGGACTGGGTGTATTACTGGGCCAACATGGACAAGCTCAATCCGCTGGTCTCCATCAACGATCTCAATCGCGATGGCCTGGTGCAGCTTGGCGAGATTTCCATGGATGGCGACATCATCGTATTGGCCATGCCGGAGATCGCCGGCCTGCCGTATTTCGTCTCCGGACTGGTGGCCGCAGGCGGACTGGCGGCGGCGCTCTCCACGGCGGACGGACTGCTGCTGACCATCTCCAATGCGCTCTCGCATGACGTGTATTACAAGGTGGTCGACCCCAGCGCCTCCACCCAGAAACGCGTGACCATTTCCAAGCTGCTGTTGCTGGTGGTGGCGCTGCTGGCCGCCTACGCTGCCTCGTTGAAACCGGGCGACATCCTCTCCATGGTCGGAGCGGCTTTTTCGCTGGCGGCCTCCACCCTCTTCCCGGCGCTGGTGCTGGGCGTATTCTGGAAGCGCGCCAACCAGCCCGGGGCGATTGCGGGCATCATCTGCGGCTTCCTGATGTGCGTGTATTACATGCTGCACACCAATCCATCCTTTGGCGGCAGCGCGGCCGGCCAGTGGTTCCACATCGCACCGATCTCGGCCGGCATCTTCGGCGTCCCGGTGGGCATGGCCGCCATGGTCATCGTCAGCCTGCTCACACCGCCCCCGGATGAGTCCACCATCGCGCTGATCGATCACATCCGCACGCCCTGAGCCGTCCCGAGCCGCGCCAGCGCCAGCGTCAAGACTGACGCCGGCTTCACGGCGGTTTCCTTCATTGCTCCTGCACATCCCTGCCCGCTCTCGCCCGGCGGGCGGCGGCCCTTGTGCATTCCTTCACAAATCAACATTTCGTTCGCTTACCGCACAGATGCGCACTGACCGCACACCCAAAGAGCGCATTGTTTTATACTTTTCGCACAAAAAATAAAACAGCCGTACCCCCCAATATCCAGAAGAGAGAGACATGAGACCAGAAACCCCTGCCCTGGACGTCCAGGCGTTCATCAACCGCGAGCCCTTCTCGCGCTATCAATGGCTGATCTTTGCGCTGTGCTTCTTCGTCGTCCTGCTGGACGGCTTCGACACCGCTGCCATCGGCTTCATCGCCCCCTCGCTGCTCAAGGACTGGGGCATCGCCAAGCCCGACCTGGCACCCGTATTGAGTGCCGCCCTGTTTGGCCTGGCCGCCGGCGCGCTGACCTCGGGCCCCTTGGCCGACCGCTACGGCCGCCGCAAGATCCTGCTGCTGTCGGTGCTGGTCATGGGCGCGGCGTGCATGGGTTCGGCTTTCGCCGGCAACCTGCAGGAGCTGACCATCCTGCGCTTCCTGACCGGCCTGGGGCTGGGCGCGGCCATGCCCAATGCGGTCACGCTCACCAGTGAATACAGCCCGGCCGCACGCCGCGCCATGCTGACCAACGCCATGTTCTGCGGCTTCCCCCTGGGAGCGGCACTGGGAGGCTTCCTGGCGGCGTGGATGATCCCGCTGTGGGGCTGGCGCAGCGTGCTCATGCTGGGCGGTGCCGCCCCGCTGCTGCTGTTGCTGGTGATGCTGCCGAGCCTGCCCGAGTCGGTACGCCACATGGTGGCCAAGGGCTATGCGGCCGAGCGCATCGGTGCGGTCCTGCGTCGCATCTCTTCTTCAGCCGCCGCGTTCAATCGCTTCACCCTGGCCGAAACCGGCCCGCAAGGCGAAGCCGCCACCGGCAAGAGCGGCATCGCCCTGCTGTTCGAGCCGCGCTACCTGGTCGGTACCTGCATGCTGTGGCTGGCCTACTTCATGGGCCTGGTGATTTTCTATGCGCTGGTGAACTGGATGCCGGTGCTGTTCAAGGATGCCGGCCTGGCGCCCAAGGCCGCCACGCTCATTGCCGCACTGTTCCCGCTGGGCGGCGTGGGGGCCATCCTGTTCGGCTGGCTGATGGACCGCTACAACGCCAACCGCGTCATCGCCATCGGCTTTGCCGCCACGGCGGTAGCCGTGTTTGCCATCGGGCAGGCGGCGGGCAATGTGGGCGTGCTTACCGTCGTGGTGTTCGTGGCCGGCACCTTGATGAATACCGCGCAATCTTCCCTGCCGGCACTGGCCGCGGCCTACTATCCGACGCGCGGCCGTGCCACGGGCGTAGCCTGGATGCTGGGCGTGGGGCGCTTCGGGGGCATCGCCGGGTCCTTCCTGGTAGCCGAACTCACACGCCGCCAGCTGGGCTTTGCCGATGTGTTCGCGGTGGTGGCCGTGGCCGCGCTGGTGTCCACGGTGGCCTTGCTGGTCAAGCAGGCCTCGGACCGCAATCGTCCGGATGGCGGCAAGCCGCTGATGGTGGCCGATGCCGGTGCGCACTGAGCTGCCAGCCTGAAATGTCATGGCCACTGATCTCGCGATCAGTGGCCATTCTGTTTGCGTACTCATGGGCCACGATGAGCGTTCTGCGGCAGGCTAGCGCCAAGAGAGGAAGCCTGAAAGAATATTTCTGCGTGCCAAGCATAGCACCGCCCAACTTGCCTGCTATGGACTTGCCCGGCTCATGCGCGGCATTTGCATCGATTCCTGCATCTGTTTGATGCGGGCAGCATTGGCATTGTCTTGCTTGCGGGTTTCATCTTCTTCCTTGGCATCGGTCACGCCGAAGGCATCGGCCGCACGCGTCTGGAAATAAAGCGTCGAAGACAACAAGTGATCGTGCCAACTGGTCAACATCGTGTCGTGCACCAGCAGATCGAACAGCGCCATGACCTCGTCGGGCAGTGTTGTCTTGCCGCTCGAGGCTGCGATCCAGGCGTCGGCCAATATGGACTCTTCGGCGCTCATCAGGGGGCGTGCGGGCTGGTAAGTTGGCGGCATTCCCGGCGGACTCATTCCCTTCGCCCGCCAGGGGGCTTCACGTTCATCCACCAATTTTTGCCATTGGCTCTTGCGGCGTGGCTCATCATCGATCCGCTTCTGCTCTTGTGCGCGCATCTCGGTGATTTTTTTGGACTCTGAATCAAGCCGTTCCCACACGCTCACGAAAGGACGATGCACTTCATAAATCGTCTTTTGCATCGTACTCTGATCGTCCTGTTGCGCCTTGAACAAGGCACCTGTGGCTCGCCCGTAGCGCTCCTGATCGAATGGCTTTGCGGCGCGTGCTGCCTCGAACTCCGCCTGCGCGATCTCGACGCGTTTCTGTTTGGCGCGTTGCGCCGCCTTCACTTCATCGGCGTGACTGGTCACCGACGCGCGAAACTCCGGCGATTGATATCGCACCGCCAGCCATTGAATAAACACCTTCATGTGCGCGGTAAAATCAAGACCTTGCGTACGCGGAACGATCTTCCGATACGCGGCTATCAGGTCCATCATCTGGTAATTGGATTTGCCGTCGTTGATGGGGGCTGCCAACGAAAACTTCAAGAAAGTTTCTCGTTTATATTTCACAAGATCTTCCATCCTGTCGAGCATCACGCCTGCCATCAGTGCTTCGTTGAGCATATCGCGCAAAGCTACCCGCTGCAGTTCTGCGCGAAATCCCATTGAGCCATCAGGCGCACCACCCGTGATGTCTTCACTGGTTCCCGGATAGAGAAACTGCTCGCCACGGGTTTTCTCGAGACTGTCGAGCCGCTGGTAAAAACGCAGTTCATGGGCGGCGGCAAAATGCACGCATTTCTTGACGGCCGGCGGCACGCCTAGCGGACGGTCGCCGAAGTTTTGCTTGACCATGCCCACCAAGGGTAGAAAGCCGATCAGCTTGTTTTCTTCGATCAATGACGAGACTGCATCGAACATGCCGAGAAACTTGATGTCGATGGCGTCGCCCTCGATGGCCAGATCTTCGGCATTGGCGCGCTTGTATTTGCGCGCCAGTTCATTGACGAACGCACGTGCGATGACTGCGCCGCGATCCGCACCAAATACGGAGACCTGAATCCGTCGCACCTTTGGAATCTGCGCCTTGGCGTCCTTCCAGGCAGCCTCGAACTGATCAAGTGCGGCAGTCAGCCTGGCATCCACCCCTGTTCCAAACACGGTTGAGGCGGCTCTGCTGTCTCTCACCAACGGAATGGAGTCCACGATCAGATCGGAAAAGACCGTTTTTGCCACAGCCCAGCCTGCCTTCAACGGATTTTTCCTGGCGTCATACAGCAGGCCGCGCACCGATGCTTTTCCGCGCGTCACCCACTCGTTTCCCTCGGCCAGGCGCAAGACATTGCGAATGTTTTCCGGTGCCTCCTGGATATCCTTGATGATGTCCTTGTAGGCTTTTACGACAGGCCTGAACGACATTTCCGACAATGAATCCTTCAGGGCCTTGGTTCCGATCTTGGTCGGAGAAGCCAGCTTTGCGACACCATCCAGCTTGTCTACGCCTGTTGCCTCCTTGGCGGTCGACTTTGCTTTGTCCATCACCGCCTTGCCGGCGTTTGTCGCGACCTTCAATGCGCCGGACACAATGGCGTTGCTTGCGGCGTCATCATTCAGGGGCGTACCTAACCCGGAGTAGTAAAACGAATACCAGAATTCATTCGGCGTGTCTTTTCTCCGATCATCCTTGTTATCACGATGAGCCTCCCATAAGCGGCAAATGTTCGAGTAGCGGGAGCTGGCCGGATCATCCAAATCTCTGGAGCGCCCGAACCCGTCAAAGAAAAAACCTATGTGTATGTCACACTGGCAAGCAAGCTTTTCCGCATTTTTTGTTGCTGCAATATGGCTGGCCATTCCAAGAACGACATTGGGCGGCGTCTTATCCGCAGGACTCAAGGCTGAAGCATTTGCAGTGTTTGCGTTAACCATTGCTTGCCTCGGCTTTTACATGTTCAAACTTGCCAGCCTTTATTTCGCTTCGCGTCGCCTCAGGGAGGGCTTTTAGTTCTCGTGCGAATTCGCCGGGCATTCCCTTCGTGGAGCTAATGATTTTTTGTACCACAGGATGTTGATCAAAATCCTTGTTTACCAACAAGGTGTAATAGACATATTGTTCAAGATCCTCCGAATCTGCCAAGTGATACTTCATCCAACCCTCGGCGGCTATTTTTGCGACTCGCCGAAAATCGGTCCACCGTCCCTCTTCACCGCCTGGATTGATCTGACTTGGATATTTCTTTTTCAGTCGATAATTGACTTCTGAAAAGTCAATACGAGAACCTCCCAAGTCCGTTCGAAACTCAAATTCGACGTGATCGTCCGGATAAAAATGCAGACCTAGTATTCTGGTGCCGGGCCCTCCTTTGACTTCAGTGGGAGGTAGATGCACCTCGGTTTTTTTCTCTATGTATTTAATTGGAGCATATACACTCTCACCCTCATCGACGTCATACACCCGCCAGTCAACAGTAAATTCTGTTCCTTTCAACGAGTAACAACAGCTAAGACGGCCCTCTCCGGAACCGGGCGGTAAATCTCCACCGCCACTGGCCCTATTGCCATATTTATCGGTGACGACAAAACGGCTCAAGTTATATGGCGTGTAATTAAACCCCTCAACACTCAAGCCATCATAGGTCGGCTCCGAGGAAATGGCATCGCAGCCGGCCAATGAGACCAGCAGCGCGAGACATAGCGAGACGAGACCTGCTTTTTTCATGCTTTTTCCTTGAAACCAAGTGAGCGTGCCATTGAACGGGTGTCGCCGACGGCGATGCATCGACGACGTATATTTTTTCTAATGTTGCCCGTGATTGAACATGTCGATGCGCTTTGGCAGGAACTTTGACGATGCACGATGCCGATTGTTCCTGCAGCGCGGGAATTCATTGTGCGCGGCATGAAGGTTGCGCGAGGCACGCAAGGCCGGCTTCGGAGCGGTAACGCGAGAGAAATGAAAAAGAACGACGCTGCTCAGATCGACAGCTGCAAACCCCGCGCCTCCTCGCCAGGCAACACCGTCACCGCCACCTGCATGGTCTGCTGCCCGCCGCCGATGAGCACGCCGCGCAAGGGCGAGATGTCGAGGAAATCGCGCCCCCAGCCCAGCGTGATGTGACTGGTATCGGGGAAAATGCCATTGGTCGGATCGGCATCGATCCACGTCCCTTCGCTACCGTCCGCGCCGGGGCAATACACCGAGACCCAGGCATGCGAGGCATCGGCCCCGATCAGGCGCGCCTGTCCCGGCGGCGGCTCGGTCAGCAGATAGCCGCTCACATAGCGCGCCGCCAGCCCGATGGAGCGCAGGCAGGACAACATCAGGTGCGCGAAATCCTGGCACACGCCGCGCCGGTTGACGAAGACTTCCGTCACCGGTGTGGAGACGGTGGTGGCGGCCGGATCAAAGGCGAATTCCTCATGGATGCGCATCATCAAGGCGCGCACGCCCTCCACCACCGACAGGCCGGGACTGAAGCACTCGGCCGCATAACGGATGAACTCGCGCTTGATGCGCACATGCGAGGATTCGAACAGGAAATTGGACGCCTCCAGCATGCCCGGCGCCATGATGCGGCCGCCGTGATAGGCCATCACCGTGGCCGCTTCCTCCCACTGCATGCCGGGCTGCGGCTGCGGGCGCGGCGTGAGCGCCACCCAGGAATCGGCCTGCACATCCAGGCTGGTATGGTCGGTATCGAGCGAGAAGGCCTTGATGACGTTGCCGAAATTGTCCTCATAGCTGCGCACCAGCTGCGGCGCCGGCAAGACGTTGACGGTATGCGAGAGGCATTGCTGCCAGGGCAGTTCGCGCGGCGTCAGGTGCAGCACCTGGTGCGACAGACGCACCGGCAGCGAATACTGGTAAGTGGTCTGGTGATGGATACGGTAGACGAAGCGCTCGCTCATGTCATACCCCCTGGCTGACCGGTGCGGTCAGCGGCGTGAAGTAATGGCGCGAGAGATCATCCGAAAGCATGTAGCCACCGCTGACGGCATCGCGCATCAGTTGCGTCAGGCGCGCGTTGGCCTCGGCGACGTTGGGATGATCGTGCGCGAACTCGGCCAGGTTCATCGCCTCCAGCTGGCTGGTCAGGTGCGCCGGAATGGTCATGCTCAGCAAGCCCATCTGCTGGGCGATCTCGCTCATGTATTGCTGCAGCATGCGGAACTGGTAGGCCATGCCATGCGGATTGCTGACGTCGAACACCAGCAGGTGCAGCACCGGCAGCCACTCCGGCGTGCGGCGATAGCGCACGCGATAGGTGACGATGCTGCTGGCCGCCTCCAGCAGCCATGACAGTGCCGCCGTCTGGCGCTGCGGCGGCAGGCGCAGGAAGTTGTCGAAGAGCGCGGCCATATTGGCCATGCGCTCGATGTGGCGGCCCACCATCAGGAACTGCCAGCCGGCATCGCGCGTCATGTCATCCAGCGCATGGCCGGCCAGGCCCGAACAGGCATCGATCACGTTGCCCAGCACATGCTGGGCAGCGGCCGGTGTGTTGATGCGTTCCTGCACCATGGCCGGCATCTTGGTCAGGGCATGCCAGTTGTCCAGCGACAGGTGTTCACGCACCTGGTAGGCGGCATTGGCGAGCTGGCGCAACTGCGTGGCCACGCTCACCGGTGCCGAAGGATCGACCACGGCCGCCTGCAGGCTCTGCTGCAGGCCGGTGATGGTAGGACGCGGTTCGGATTTGGGCATCTGCACGCCGAGCTGGCTGCAGATCCACGAGACACTGCCCAGCATGCCACGGCTCTCGGTCTGGCCATCCATGGTGTATTGCAGCGTGGTCCGCAACAGGCGCGAGAGATTCTTCACGCGTTCGGAATAACGCCCCATCCAGAACAGGTTCTCGCCCGAGTGCGAGGACACATCCACCGTGCCCCTGATGATCGTGACGTTTTCTGCACCATGGCGCTCATCGCCCATGGTCGGGTCGGGACGTTCCTCTTCCCGCAGCACCCACACATCCTTGCTGGTGCCGCCCTGCTGCATGGAGACCACGTCGCGCCGCTGGCGTGGGGCCACGCGCGTCAATCCGCCCGGCATGACCTGGTAGCCGCCGGTGCCATCGGCCACCGCAAAGACGCGCAGGCTGATGGTGCGGTTCATCAGGCGATAGTCGCCGCTGCGCGACATCACCGGCGCTTGCGACAGGCGCACCCATTCCTGGGCGGCATAAGCGTGCGGCTGCAACTGCAGGCTTTCGATCAGGCGGCGGCGCGCGGTGCCCGTAACGGTATGGCCGAACACCGGCTGCATGCGCATCGAGGAAAACGCCGGCACGATCACCAGTTCATCCAGATGCGCCAGCGTGTAATCGAGCGCCGGTTTTTCTCCGCACCACCACGAGGCCACCGAGGGCAGCAGCAGTGATTCGCCATACAGGCGCTCGTTGATGGCCGGCAGGAAGCCGTGCAGCGCGGTCGATTCCAGCACGCCACTGCCCAGCGAATTGGCGATGACCACGTTGCCCAATCGTGCGGCCTGCGTCAGGCCCGGCACACCGAGGGCGGAGTCGGCACGCAGCTCCAGCGGATCGCAATAGTCATCGTCCATGCGGCGCAGGATGGCGTGCACGCGGCGCAGGCCGTTCAGGGTCTTCAGGAATACCTGGTCGCTGCGCACCGTCAGGTCCACCCCTTCCACCAGCGGGAAGCCCAGCGTGTGCGCCAGGAAAGCGTGCTCGGAATAGGTTTCGTTGTAGGGGCCGGGGGTGAGCAGCACGATCAGCGGGACCTCACCCTGAGCCGGGGCCAGGCGCGTCAACATCGCGCGCAGGGTATGGAAGTAGCGATGCGGCGACTCCACGTGCATGTCGCGCAAAGCTTCAGGCATGGCGCGCGACATGATCTGGCGGTTCTGCAGGGCATAGCCGGTCCCGGACGGACCTTGCGTGCGGTCCGATACGACCCACCAGGTGCCGTCGGCCGAGCGCGCCAGGTCGATCGCATAGGCATGCAGATGCACGCCACCGGGCGGCTGCCAGCCATGGCAGGGCATCAGGTAGCCGTGCTGGCCGAATACCAGCGCGGGCGGCAGCAGGCCTTCGGCGATCAGGTGCTGGGGGCCGTAGATGTCGGCGAGCAAGCCGTTCATCAGGCGCGCACGCTGGCTCACGGCGCGTTCGAGGAAATCCCATTCGTCCGAAGACACCAGGTGCGGCAGCAGGTCCAGCTCCCAGGGGCGGTTGGCGCCCTTGGGGTCGGCGTAGACGTTGTAGGTCACGCCATCCGAGGCGATGGCGTCGCGCACCTCGTTGGCGCGCCGGCGCAGCATCTCCGGCGAGAGGTTTTCAAGCTGGTCGATCAGCGTTCGCCAGTGCGGGCGCAGGCGGCCGTCAGCCGCCAGCATCTCGTCGTAACGATCGCTGGCCACTGGATAGCTTTCCAGGAGACGCTGGGGCATAAGTCATTGGCGGCCGGGTGGCGCACGCGCAGGGAGCGGATCCCGTGCGGCGTGTCGCCTTGGAAGCGGCGCGGCGCCGCGCCCGGCTCAGTTTTAGAAGTAGCGTAAGTCTAACGTAAAAGGAAACTCGATAGACGCCCGCGCCGGCGTGACCTGCCATTTTCCCGAGGTATGGTTCATGCGGAAATAGCGCGCCAGGCGGCGGCTTTCCGCCTCGAAGGCATTGACCGGGAAGGTCTCGTAGTTGCGGCCGCCCGGATGCACCACGTGATACTGGCAACCGCCCAGGCTGCGGCCATTCCAGGTATCAACCAGGTCGAAGGTCAGCGGCGAATCCACGGGAATGGTCGGGTGCAGCGCCGAGGGCGGCTGCCAGGCACGATAGCGGATGCCGGCGACGAACTGGCCGACGATGCCGGTGGGCTGCAGCGGTACCGAGACGCCGTTGCAGGTCAGCACATAGCGATCGGAGGCCATGCCGCTGATCTTGACCTGCAGGCGTTCCAGCGAGGAATCCACATAGCGCGCCGTACCGCCGCCGCTGTTCTCCTCGCCCAGCACGTGCCAGGGTTCGAGCGCAGTCCGCAATTCGACCTGCATGCCCTTGACCGCATAGTCGCCGATCTTGGGGCAACGGAATTCCATGTGCGGGGCGAACCATTCGGCACGCATGGGATAGCCGGCCTCGTTCATGTCGGCCATCACATCGGCGAAATCCTGCTCGATGAAATGCGGCAGCAGGAAGCGGTCATGCAGCTCCGTGCCCCAGCGCACCAGGCGCGCCGGCTTGTAGGGCTCCTTCCAGAAGCGCGCCACCAGGCCGCGCAGCAGCAGTTGCTGGGTCAGGCTCATGCGTGCGTGCGGCGGCATTTCGAAAGCGCGCAATTCCAGCAGGCCAAGACGGCCGGTGGCGCTGTCGGGCGAATACATCTTGTCGATGCAGAACTCGGCGCGGTGCGTATTGCCGGTGACGTCGATGAGCAGGTTGCGCAGCAGGCGGTCCACCAGCCAGGGCGGGCAATCGCCCTTGGCCACCTGCTTGTCCATCTCGCTGAAGGCCAGTTCGATTTCCACCGTCGAATCATTGCGCGCCTCATCGATGCGCGGTGCCTGCGAGGTCGGGCCGATGAACATGCCCGAGAACAGGTAGGACAGCGAAGGATGGTTGTGCCAGTACGAGATGAGGCTGCGCAGCAGATCGGGCCTGCGCAGGAAAGGTGAATCACTGGTCGTGATGCCGCCCAGCACCATGTGATTGCCGCCACCGGTGCCGGAGTGATGACCATCGAGCATGAACTTTTCGGTCGTCAGGCGCGAGGCGCGTGCGGCGTCATACAGGTGCGTGGTCTGCTCGACCAGTTCGCTCCAGTTGTTGGCCGGCTGGATGTTGACCTCGATCACGCCGGGGTCGGGCGTGACGCTGAACTTGCGCAGGCGGGGATCGTGCGGCGGCTCGTAGCCTTCCAGCAGCACCGGCTGCTTCAGTTCCTCGGCCACCGCTTCGATGGCGGCCACCAGTTCGAGGTAATGCTCCAGTTGCGACAAGGGCGGCATGAACAGGTAGAACACGCCATTGCGCACCTCGGCGCACAAGGCCGTGCGGGTCAGCCAGTTGGCCGATTCGAAGGGAGCCGGCACAGACTGGGCCGCACTGCTCGTAGCAGCGGCATTGGCTGCATTACCCGCCGCCTTTCCTTCAACGCCGATCGCAGCCGCACTGCTGGCCGCCTTCCTCAGGAGCGCAGCAGGCTCCTGCGGACTGCCCAGCTGACGGCGGATTTCGGCGCTGCTGGGCAGCGGGCGGAAGGCCTGGGTCGGATCGGCCGGATAGACGGCCGGATACTCGCCCTCCTTGACCCAGGGCAGCGAATCCAGCGGCAGGCGATAGCCCAGCGGCGAATCGCCCGGATACAGGTAGCAGCGCTCGCTGCGCAGGAACCACGCCCCGCTCTGCCAGCCCCGCCCATCGTCGCGGCGCGCCAGCGGCAGTACATGGCCGACCGCGCTTTGCAGGCCCTGGGTGAAGACCTTCATGAGGCGCTCGCGCTCCTGCTTGTCGTCCACGCGCGAATCAAAGGGATCGACATTGCCCGGCAGGCGGCGCTCGCGCCACATGTAGTAGAACACGTCTTCATAGGCCGGGAAGACATTCTTGCCGTCCACCTGCAGGCGCTGTGCCACACGGTGCAGGAAATGGCTGGTGACGATCTTGTCGCTGACGTTGGGCTTGGTCTCGTCACCGATCAGTTCTGGATTCAACCAGATCGGTTCGCCATCGCGGCGCCAGTAGCAATTGAGCGCCCAGCGCGGCAGCTGCTCGCCGGGATACCACTTGCCCTGGCCGAAATGCGGCAGGCCCTGCGCGGCATACTTGTTGCGCATGCGGTGGTACAGCTCGGCGGCCAGCGGCTTCTTGGTCGCACCCAGGGCGGCGGTATTCCACTCCGGTTCGTCCGGATGGTCCAGCGAGACGAAGGTCGGTTCGCCGCCCATGGTCAGGCGCACGTCATTGGCCTGCAGGTCGGCATCGATGGCATGGCCCAGCTTCTCGATGGCGGCCCACTGCTCTTCGGTATAGGGCTTGGTCACGCGCGGCGCTTCCCAAATGCGCTTGACCGACATCAGGTGCTCGAACTCGACCTCGCAAGGATCGACCAGGCCGCTGACCGGCGCAGCCGAGGCCGGCTCCGGTGTGCAAGACAAGGGGATATGGCCTTCCCCGGCAAACAGGCCCGAGGTCGGATCCAGCCCGACCCAGCCGGCACCGGGCAGATAGACTTCGCACCAGGCGTGCAGGTCGGTGAAATCGGCCTCGGGACCGGAAGGGCCATCGAGCGACTTCTGGTCGGCGGTCAGCTGGATCAGGTAGCCGGACACGAAGCGCGCTGCCAGCCCCAGGTGGCGCAGCAACTGCACCAGCAACCAGGAAGAATCGCGGCAGGAGCCGGACTTCAGTTCCAGCGTTTCTTCCGGCGTCTGCACGCCGGGCTCCATGCGGATGGTGTAGCCGATGTGATTGGCCAGCTTCTGGTTCAGCGCCACCAGGAAATTGGCGCTGCCGACCTTCTCGCGCGGAATGCTCTTGAGGAACTCTTCGAACAGCGGCGACAGCGGCAGCTTCTGCCGGTAGGGCATCAGTTCGTTCTGCAGGTCCTTGGCATACTCGAAGGGGAACTCCTCGGCATAGGGTTCGAGGAAGAAATCGAAGGGATTGATGACCGACATCTCGGCCACCAGGTCGACCTCGATCTTGAATTCGGTGGTCTTTTCCGGGAACACCAGGCGCGCCAGGTAGTTCGATTCCGGGTCCTGCTGCCAGTTGATGAAGTGCGGCTCGGGCAGCACGCGCAGCGAATAGCTCAGGATGCGGGTACGGCTGTGCGGGGCGGGACGCAAGCGGATGACTTGCGGACCCAGGTTGATGGCACGGTCGTACTTGTAAGAGGTGACATGGTTCAGGGCCACGTGGATCGACATGGAATTCCTTTACGACAAGCAAATGGTCAAGCGCGGGGCTTGGTTGTTGGCGACATGCGGAGCAGTTCTCCTGCATACCTTGTTTTTCTTACCGCCTGATTACTTTCCTGGTGACTTTCCGGTTGGGGCTGCCTCGTTGTGAGTGTATGTGAGAGTGTTAGTGCCGGGGGAAGAA
Organism: Herbaspirillum sp. CAH-3; assembly: GCF_009668275.1. Classification (NCBI taxonomy): domain Bacteria; kingdom Pseudomonadati; phylum Pseudomonadota; class Betaproteobacteria; order Burkholderiales; family Oxalobacteraceae; genus Herbaspirillum; species Herbaspirillum sp. CAH-3. Next base: position 16,054 of record NZ_VSWE01000023.1, read on the forward strand.
AAACTTAATCTTTCGATCCTGAAAACTAAGTTTTTACCCAAGTTTTTCACTCGCCTTGGTGAGCATGCCGCAAGCTCACCTGTGATGCATGTTAATGAAATCCCGCAGGCGCGGATAGATCTCGTTGTCCCAGCGCCGTCCGTTGAAGACCCCGTAATGCCCCACGGCCGTCTGAACATGGTGCAGGCGCATGTAGGGCCGGATGTTGCTGCACATTTCCTGTGCGGCCACGGTCTGGCCGACCGCACAGATATCGTCCTTCTCACCCTCGATGGTAAAGAGGGCCGTCCGGCGGATGGCGCGCGGATCGACCACGCGCTCGCGATAGGTCAGCTTGCCCAGCGGCAGCGCGTGTTCCTGGAAGACCGTGCGCACCGTTTCCAGGTAGAACTCGGCCGGCAGGTCGGCCATGGCGAAATACTCTTCGTAGAAATCCTTGATCTGCGCGGCCTGGGCATCCTCCCCCTCCACCAGGTGGTGATACAGCTTGCGGAAGGCATCGACGTGGCGGTTCAGGTTCATGTTCATGAAGGCACTCAACTGCACGAAGCCCGGATAGACCCGGCGCCCGGCGCCGGCATGGCGGGCCGGGACGGTGCTGATCATGTTCTTCTCGAACCAGCTGATCGGCTTGCTCTTGGCCAGCGCGTTGACGGCGGTGGGATTGACGCGGGTGTCGAGCGGCCCGGCCATGAGCGTCATGGTGCGCGGCTGGGCCGGATGATTGTCCTCGGCCATCACGGAGGCGGCGGTCAGCGCGGCCACGGTCGGCTGGCACACCGCCAGCAGGTGTGCACCGGGACCCAGCACGCCGAGGAATTCGATCACATGGGAAACGTATTCATCCAGGCCAAAGCGGCCGTGCTCCAGGGCAACATCGCGTGCATTGCGCCAGTCGGTGATGTAGACGTCGTGATCGCGCAGCAGCGTCTTGACGGTGCCGCGCAGCAGCGTGGCGAAGTGGCCCGACATGGGTGCCACCACCAACACCTTGGGCTGCACGGCCGAGGTTTCCTTGCGGAAATGCAGCAGGCCACAGAAGGGCGTGGCGCTGATTTCCTCCTCATGCACCGCAATTGTGCGCCCGCCGTCGAGCACCTCGCCGATCTCGAAAGGCGGGCGTGCATGGGTCAATTGGGTCCGCGCAAAGACCTCGCAGGCCGAGGCCATCTTGCGCAAGGCCGGATTGACCGGCACACCGGGCCAGGTCGCCCCCAGCAGGGGCGCCATCATGCGGGCACAGGCCCGCAGCGGATCGGTGGCGTCGGCGTAGTTCTGGTAGAGCTGATAGGTATTGATCATGAAGCGCCGCCCTCGGTTGTCTCTTTTTGGTGTCCGCTCGCCATGGCAGCGATGCAATTGTCGTGCCATTGATGGGCCGCCAGGCCGCCTGCGCACAGCTTTTGCGAGTTTTGCAGGAGGATGGGTGGCCGTGCGGAAATGCCGGCAGTGCGCCCCCCTGCCGTTCCCGCGAGCTGGCACAAGCCTTGCAAGCAGTGATACGCGGTCTGCTCCCGTGGGCCGTGTCCTCCCCGAGCGCAGACGGGGCGGGCGACGAAGATGATGAACAAGACACCGCCGCTCACGCGGCAGCGTGCCCAAAGTCAACCTGCACAAAACAGATAAAGGACTGACATGCCTAAGACGACTTTGCGCATCACCAGCAAGAACTACTCCTCGTGGTCCCTGCGCGGCTGGCTCATGGCCAGGTTCGCCGGGCTCTCTTTCGAGGAAGACATCGTGCCGCCGGACGACCCGTCGGCAAGGGCAGAGATCCTGCTGCTGTCTTCCTCCATCCTGGTACCCAGCCTCCACCATGGCGACGTACTGGTATGGGATACGCTGGCCATTGCCGAATATCTCAACGAAATCCGTCCCGGCGCCAAGCTGCTGCCGGCCGACCTCGCCGCCCGGGCGCATTGCCGCTCGGTGTGCGGGGAAATGCATTCGGGCTTCTCGGCCCTGCGCGCGGCGCTGCCGATGAATCTCAAGGGCCACTTCCCCAACTTCAAGGTGTGGTCCCGCGCCGAAGCCGACATCGTGCGCATCACCACCATCTGGAAGGAGTGCCTGGCCAAATACGGCGGCCCCTTCCTGTTCGGCGAACAACGTACCATGGCCGATGCCATGTATGCGCCGGTGGTGACGCGCTTCATGACCTATGACGTCAAGCTCGATCCCATCTGCACCGCCTATGCCAAGCGCATCATGGCCATGCCGGAGATGCAGGAATGGATCACGGCGGCCAAAAAGGAACCGGAGGATATCGACGAACTGGACGTGGAATTCTAGGGCGCGCGCATCACCAGCAGCACCGGCAGGAAAAGTCGCGCCCGTTTTTTGTCGCAGGCCCATGGCGGGAAACCGCAGAAAGGATGGATGTGATGAATACCGTAGCGGAGGCAAGCGTACTGGCGCAGAACAGCTTTTCGCATGTCAGCGAAGGCGACACGCCCTATGAAACGGGAGGGCTGCGCGACTTCTTCCTGTATCGCGACCTGGGCATTGCAGCGGCCACCGGCGGCCAGGTGGTGGCGCAGCTGGTCAAGGCCAACATGGCACCGCAAACCGGCACCGGATGGCATCGGCACGAGGCCAATTTCCACATCGTGATCATGCTGAAGGGCTGGGCGCGCTTCATGTACGAGACCGAAGTCACGCTGGTCAAGGCCGGGGATTGCGTGCACCAGCGGCCGGGCATCGTGCACTTCCTGTTCGACTACTCGCCCGACATGGAGTACCTGGAAATCGTTAGTCCGGCCGACTTCAAGACCATCGACATGCCGGCCCCCTGCGAGGTTCCCGCACCGACGCCATGGAATAACTGAAGCCGCTGCGGGTCTGCGTTTGATGGCAGCAGACCCGCGCGGGCGAGGAGCAAAAGCATGCAATTTTCCTCTGTCAAAAATTTCAAGCCTCTGTTAGTCTTTCTTCATGCACGCTGGCGCTGGCGTGCAGCAGCAGTCCCCTAGCGCCATCGCATTATGCTGTACCCACGCTGTAGTTTTGCCGTACCCACCGCCTCTGTTTTCGTTACAACCTACTTAGAAAGATTCCCGCTCCCCACGGGAACACGAAGCAAATCTATGGCACATTTTTTTGATGAGATGTATTCAGGAGGCGCAGGCAGCGAAGCAGGTCAAGTGCGTCAGCACTATGCAGAATTCGCCAGCTGGCTTTCGGCGCAGTCGCCCGAAATCATCGCCCGCAAACGTGCCGAATCCGACCTGATCTTCCGCCGCGTCGGCATTACCTTCGCCGTCTATGGCAACGATGCCGGCACCGAGCGCCTGATCCCCTTCGACATCATCCCGCGCATCATCCACAAGGCCGAATGGGCCAAGCTGGAAGCGGGACTGGTCCAGCGCGTCAAGGCGCTCAACATGTTCATCCACGACATCTATCACGAGCAGAAGATCGTCAAGGCCGGCATCATCCCGCCCGAGCAGATCTTCCAGAACGCCCAGTACCGGCGCGAGATGCAGGATGTGAACGTGGTCAACGACATCTACGCGCACATCGCCGGGGTCGACATCGTGCGGGCGGGCGAAGGTGAATTCTACGTACTGGAAGACAACCTGCGCGTGCCCTCCGGCGTGTCCTACATGCTGGAGAACCGCAAGATGATGATGCGGCTCTTCCCGGACCTGTTCAAGCGCCACAAGATTGCGCCGGTCGATCACTATCCCGACCTGCTGCTGGACAACCTGCGTTCGGTGGCGCCGGCCGGCGTGACCGATCCGACGGTGGTGGTGATGACCCCGGGCATGTACAACTCGGCCTACTTCGAGCACGCTTTCCTGGCCCAGCAGATGGGCGTGGAACTGGTCGAGGGACAGGACCTCTTCGTCAAGGACAACGTGGTCTACATGCGCACCACGCGCGGCCCCAAGCGGGTCGACGTGATCTATCGCCGCATCGATGACGACTTCCTCGATCCGCTGGCTTTCCGTCCCGATTCGGCGCTGGGCGTGCCGGGCCTGCTGCAGGCCTATCGCGCCGGCAAGGTGACGCTGACCAATGCGATCGGGACCGGTGTGGCCGACGACAAGTCGATCTATCCGTATGTACCGGACATGGTGCGCTTCTATCTGTCCGAAGATCCCATCCTCAACAACGTACCGACTTACCAGTGCCGCAAGAAGGAAGATCTTTCCTACACCCTGGCCAACCTCGAAAAGCTGGTGGTCAAGGAAGTCCACGGTGCCGGCGGTTACGGCATGCTGGTCGGCCCGGCTTCCACCAAGCAGGAGATCGAAGACTTCCGCGCGCGCATCATCGCCAAGCCTGACGGCTACATCGCCCAGCCCACGCTGGCCCTCTCCGTGTGCCCGACCTATGTGGAGTCCGGCATCGCCCCGCGCCACCTGGACCTGCGTCCGTTCGTCTTGTCCGGCAAGCAGATCACCATGGTCAAGGGCGGCTTGACGCGCGTGGCCCTGAAGGAAGGCTCGCTGGTGGTGAACTCGTCGCAAGGCGGCGGCACCAAGGACACCTGGATTCTGGAGAAATAAGATGCTGAGCCGTACCGCCGATCACCTCTTCTGGATGGCCCGCTACACCGAGCGCGCCGAGAACACCGCCCGCATGCTCGACGTGCACGTACAGACCGCCCTGCTGCCGCAATCGGTCGACGACGCCGAGCAAGGCTGGCGCGCCGTGCTGGGCATCTCGGAACTGCTCTATGGCTACAACCAGAAATACGACAAGCTCACGCAGAAGGATGTCATCGACTTCATGGTGCGGGATCCCAACAACCCGTCCTCGATTGCTTCCTGCCTGCGCCAGGCGCGCGAGAATGCGCGTGCCGTACGCGGCGCGCTGACCACCGAAGCGTGGGAGATCCAGAACGCCACCTGGATCAAGATGCAGTCCTACCTGCAGACCAATGCGCTGGAGCAGAACCCGAGCGATTTCTTCGAATGGGTCAAGCATCGCTCGCACCTCTCGCGGGGCGTGACCATCGGCACCATGCTGGAGGATGAGGCCTTCCACTTCATCCGCCTGGGGACCTTCCTGGAACGTGCGGACAACACGGCGCGCATCATCGACGTCAAGTTCCACGGCGCCAAGGAAACCCAGTCGCAGAAGCAGAACGGCCAGTCGCAATCGCAATCGCAAAGCCAGTCGGCGCGCGATGAAGCGGGACAGCTGGACTTCTACTACTGGGCCGCGATCCTGCGCTCGGTGTCGGGCTTCGAGATCTACCGCAAGGTCTACCGCGACGTCATCACGCCCGAGCGGGTGGCCGAGCTGCTGATCCTGCGGGCCGACATGCCGCGCTCGCTCCTGGCTTGCATGGGCAACGTGATCTCCAACCTGCATCACGTGCGCAATGACGTCTCGGCCGATACCGAGCGCTTTGCCGGCAAGCTGCATGCCGACCTGAAGTTCGCCCGCATCGAGGAAATCCTGGAAGCCGGGCTGCACGATACGCTCACCGAATTCCTGGAGCGCATCTTCGAACTGGGCAATCGCATCAGCCGCGATTTTCTTGTTCCTTTGGCAGCGTAAGCCGCCCCGGCTGTGCTTCACGCGCGAGAAAGAAGCACAGCCGCTGTCATCTTTTCGGGAAACAGGCCGTTACTGTAGGTACGTCACGACAGATGCCCCCGGTGCGCACGCTTTGGCGCCGGGCCTTACGGTAAAATCCGGCTTTCCGTTTCCACGTATCACGATTCCATCATGACCTACTGCGTAGCCATGCGCCTCAACAGCGGCCTGGTGTTCCTGTCCGATTCGCGCACCAACGCGGGAGTGGACCATATCGGCACCTTCCGCAAGATGAGTGTTTACGAGAATCCGGGCGACCGCGTAATGGTCATGATGACCGCCGGCAACCTGTCGATTTCGCAATCCATCCGCCAGATGCTGACCGACCGCACCAATGCGGAAGGCCGCAGCATCTGGACTGCCACCTCCATGTACGAAGCCGCGCAGATCCTGGGTGATGCCATCCGCGCCGTGCATGACCGCGAGGCCGCCGAGCTGAGCAAGTTCGGTATCGATTTCAACGTCAGCATCATCTTCGGCGGCCAGATCCGTGGCGAGCGCTGCAGGCTGTTCCAGATGTACTCGGCCGGCAACTTCATCGAGTCGCACGACGAAAACACCTACTTCCAGATCGGCGAATCCAAATACGGCAAGCCCATCATCGACCGCGTGGTGACACCCCAGACCTCGCTGGACGAGGCAGCCAAGTGTGCGCTGATCTCCATGGATTCGACCTTGAAGTCCAACATCTCGGTAGGCCTGCCGCTGGACCTGCTGGTCTATGAGAGCGAAGACCTGGCCGTGACCCGCTTCGTCACCATCGATGAGCAGAACCAGTATTTCCAGATGATCCGCCGCAGCTGGGGTTCGCAATTGAAGCGCGTCTTCGAGGCCATCGACGATCCGGTCTGGGATGCCCCGCCGGAAGATACCCTGAACGTGCTCTCCACCGCCGCCGACATCAGCGAGCCGGTGCGCGTGCCTCCACCGAATGGCGTGGCGCGTGGCCTGCAGGCCGTGCCGCGACAGATCCTGGCGGAGCAGGATGGGGATGTCGGGCAGGCGAGCTGAACTCACTGTTAGTTTTTTCTTTTTGGAAACTTAGTTTTGGTTTTAATAAAACTAAGTTTCCATTCGACGGGAAATTCCCTGGCAAAAATAAAAAGGCTGCATTCCTGGGAATGCAGCCTTGTTACTTTATAAATCGTTAAAACGATTTACACGGGTCGATCAGCGCACGATGGTCTGTGCTTCGCCTTCAGCGCGGGCGCGGATGGCGCCGATGCGGTAGACGGTCTCGCCAGCAGCCTTCAGGTGGGCTTCAGCGGCGTCGGCGTTTTCCTTGGAGACGATCACGGTCATGCCGATGCCGCAGTTGAAGACGCGATGCATTTCCGCATCGGCCACGCCACCATGCTGCTGCAGCCAGGTGAACAGCGGGGGCATGGTCCAGGACTTGGCGTCCAGCTCCGCCGTCAGGTGATCCTGCAGCACGCGCGGGATGTTCTCGACCAGGCCGCCACCGGTGATGTGGACCATGCCCTTGACTTCCAACTTCTCCATCAGCGACAGCAGCGGCTTGACATAGATGCGGGTCGGGGCCATCAGCACATCGGCCAGCTTGCGGCCGTGGAAGTCGGCTTCCAGGTCGGGCTTGGCCACGTCCAGGATCTTGCGCACCAGCGAGTAGCCGTTGGAGTGAGCGCCCGAGGAGGCCAGGCCCAGCACCACGTCGCCCGGGGCGATCTTGGTGCCGTCGATGATCTTGGACTTTTCCACTGCGCCCACGGCGAAGCCGGCCAGGTCGTATTCACCGTCCGGGTACATGCTGGGCATTTCCGCGGTTTCACCGCCGATCAGGGCGCAGCCGGCCTGTTCGCAACCGGCGGCGATACCCTTGATGACATCGGTGGCCGAGGGTACGTCCAGCTTGCCGCAGGCAAAGTAGTCCAGGAAGAACAGCGGCTCGGCACCCTGCACCAGGATGTCGTTGACGCTCATGGCCACCAGGTCGATACCGACCGTATCGTGACGGTTCAGGTGGAAAGCCAGCTTGAGCTTGGTGCCCACGCCGTCGGTGCCGGACACCAGCACCGGTTCCTTGTACTTCTTGCTGATCTCGAACAGGGCACCGAAACCGCCAATGCCGCCCAGCACGCCTTCGCGGGTGGTGCGCTTGGCGAACGGCTTGATCGCTTCGACCAGGGCGTCACCGGCATCGATATCGACGCCAGCGTCACGGTAGGAGAGGGAGACATTGGAAGGTGAAGTCATGATGAAATATTGCCAGTGAAGACGGTAAAATAGGGGATTCAGGGCCGAAGTACCCCTGCCAGGCCGTGATTTTAACAAAACCGACACCCGCGAACTCCGAATCCATGCCTTTTTCTTTGTCCGAAGAGCAAAAACAGAACCTGGTGTGGCTGATTGTCGGCATTTTGCTGTTGGCGCTTCTGGTGGCGCTGGGCCCAATGCTCTCGCCCTTCGTCGCCGCCGGCATCATCGGTTACGCGCTCAACCCCGGCGTGGACTGGATCGCCAGCCGCCGCATCGGCCCGTTGCGCATCCCGCGTTTCGTCGGCGTGACCATCATGGTGCTGCTGCTGATCCTGGCCGGACTGGCGCTGGTATTGATCGTGGTGCCCTTGGTACTGCGCCAGATCCCGCTGCTGCAGGCCCAGGTGCCGCCGCTGCTGGACAAGTTGAACGCCTTCCTCTCGCCGCGCCTGCACCAGCTGGGCATCGACGTGCGGCTGGACCTGGCGGGCATCAAGGCTTTGCTCACGCAACAGATCAGCACCAGTGGCGACGAGCTGTGGAGTTCGGTGCTGGCCTCGGCCAAGGTCGGGGGCACGGCACTGCTGGCCTGGCTGGCCAACCTGCTGTTCGTACCCATGGTGCTGTTTTACCTGCTGCAGGACTGGCATCCCTTCCTCAAGCGCCTGCAGATCATGATCCCGCGCCGCTGGGCCGGCCGCGTCAATACCATGGCGGCCGAGGTCGACAGCCTGCTGGGACAGTACTTGCGTGGACAATTGCTGGTGATGCTGGTGCTGGCGGTCTATTATTCGGTTGCGCTCACTGCAGCCGGATTTGACAGCGCCCTGCCGGTGGGCGTCCTGACGGGCCTGCTGGTGTTCATCCCCTATGTGGGCTTCGGCCTGGGGCTGGTGCTGGCGATCCTGGCGGCCATCCTGCAATTCGATGGCGCCATCGGCTTGCTGTGGGTGGCTCTGATTTATGGCGTGGGACAGGTGCTGGAAAGCTTCATCCTCACGCCCAAGCTGGTGGGCGAGCGTATCGGCCTGCACCCGCTGGTGGTGATTTTCGCGCTGCTGGCCTTTGGCCAGCTGTTCGGTTTTGTCGGCGTGCTGCTGGCGCTGCCGGCCTCGGCCATTGTCTCGGTGATCGCCATGCATGTGCGGCGCGAGTATCTGGCCAGCAATTTTTACAACCGTTGAAGAGTTTATGATCGATCACAGCCTCCCTGCCCTTGCAGGACGCTGCGCAGGCTCGGGCGCTTGGCGCCGTCCTGCATTAACTGGCCGCAAGCAGCTTGCGGCCTTCGTAGCTGATAGCCACCGATGAAACAGATTCCGCTCGATTTGAGCGCGGACCAGCCGCAGAGCTTCGACAGCTTCGTGACCGGCCGCAACGCAGAACTGCTGGAGCGCTTGAAGCTGCTGGCCACGGCCGGCGTGGACAAATCCATCCAGACCGGCAGCGCCAGCACCGACCGCTTCATCTATCTCTGGGCCGAAGCCGGCGCCGGCAAGACCCACCTGCTGCACGCCCTGGCCACCAAGGCCGGCCAGGAAGGCAACCGCGCACGGCTCATCAGTGCCGACTCCCCGGAGTCGGCCTTCGACTATAGCCCGCAGACCAGCCATTACCTGCTCGATGACGTCGATCAACTGTTCGAGGAACAGCAGATCGCCGCCTTCAACCTGTTCAACCAGATCCGTGAACAGGGCGGCTGCATGGTCTGCACCGGCACCCTGCCCCCGACCCGCCTGGAGCTGCGCGAAGACCTGCGTACCCGGCTCGGCTGGGGCCTGATCTACCAGGTGCACGACCTGTCGGACGACGAGAAGATCGCCGCCCTGCTGCAGATCACGCTGGACCGCGGCCTGGAAATTCCCCCGGCCGTGATGATGTACATGCTCACCCACTACCGGCGCGACATGCCCTCGCTGTCGCGCATGCTCGACGCGCTGGACCGCTACTCGCTGGCCACCAAGCGCGCCATCACCCTGCCCTTGCTACGCGAACTGTTACAACAGGAATCCGGAGAACAATGAACCTCGCCCTTTTCGATCTCGACCATACCCTGCTGCCGCTCGACTCCGACCACGAGTGGGGCGAATTCATGGCGCGCATCGGCGCCGTGGATGCCGACAGCTTCCGCAAGGCCAATGACGAATGGTTCGCCCATTACCAGAACGGCACGCTCGACCCGGTGGCCTACCTGGAGTTCGCGCTGGGCAACCTGTCGCGCTTCCCGCGCACGCAGCTCGACGAGATGCACCTGCAATTCATGGACGAAGTGGTCAAGCCTGCCATCCTGCCGCAAGCCGTAGCGCTGGTGAAGAAGCACCTGGACGCCGGCGACCTGGTGGCCATCGTCACCGCCACCAACCACTTCGTGACCAAGCCGATCGCTTCGCACTTCGGCGTGGAGCACCTGATCGCCGCCCTGCCCGTGCTCGATGACGCCGGCAACCTCACCGGCAAGCTCGACGGCACGCCGACCTTCGGCCCGGGCAAGATCGTCCATACCGAAGCCTGGCTGCAACGCCTGGGCTTCAAGCTGGACCAATTCGAGCGCAGCTATTTCTACAGCGATTCGCAGAACGACATTCCGCTCCTGGAACGGGTGACCGATCCGATCGCCACCAACCCCAACGACAAGCTGCTGGCGCATGCCCAGGCGCGCGGCTGGCCGGTGCTGAACCTCTTCGCCGACGGCCACGCGCAATGATCAAGAAACTGATTCGCTCCATTCTCGGACGCGGCAAGGCTGCCGCAGCCGAGGGTGCCGAGCCCGTGAAGAAAACGCGCGCCAAGGCCGCTGCCGCAGGCGGCAAGATTGACCCCGATGTGCTCGGCCCCAAAGAGCATGGCATCGATCCGGCACTGGTCTCGCCCAATGCCGTGCGCGTGACGCAGACCCTGCAGGATGCGGGCTACAAGGCCTTCATCGTCGGCGGTGCGGTGCGCGACCTGCTGCTGGGCATCAAGCCCAAGGATTTCGACGTGGCCACCAACGCCACGCCCGAACAGGTCAAGCAATTGTTCCGCCGGGCCTTCATCATCGGCCGCCGCTTCCAGATCGTGCATGTCATGTTCGGACAGGAACTGATCGAAGTCACCACCTTCCGTGGTGCCTCGGCCGAAGCCGCGCCCAAGGATGAACATGGCCGCGTGCTGCGCGACAACACCTTCGGCGAGCAGCATGAAGATGCCACCCGCCGCGACTTCACCATCAACGCGATGTACTACGATCCGGCCAGCCAGGCCGTGCTCGATTACCACGGCGGCATCGCCGACATCCGCGACAAGAAGCTGCGCATCATCGGCGAACCCGAAGCGCGCTACCGCGAGGACCCGGTCCGCATGCTGCGCGTGGTGCGCTTCGCAGCCAAGCTCAAGTTCACCATCGATCCGGCCAGCAGCGCGCCGATCCGCGTGATGGCCCCGCTCATCGACAACGTGCCGGCCGCCCGCGTGTTCGATGAAATGTTGAAGCTGCTCATGAGCGGCCACGCGCTGGCCTGCCTGCAGCAGCTGCGCAAGGAAGGCCTGCATCACGGCCTGCTGCCGCTGCTGGACGTGGTGCTGGAACAGCCGCTGGGCGAGAAGTTCGTCAGCCTCGCGCTGGCAAATACGGACGCTCGCGTCAAGGAAGGCAAGGGCGTCTCGCCGGGCTTCCTGTTCGCCTCGCTGCTGTGGCACCAGGTGCTGGAGAAGTGGCGCGCCTACCAGGCTGCCGGTGAGTATCCGATTCCCGCCCTGCATCTGGCCGCCGATGACGTGCTCGATGCCCAGACCGAGAAGCTGGCGCTGCAACGCAAGATCGCCTCCGACATGCGCGACATCTGGGCCATGCAGCCGCGCTTCGAGCGCCGTGTCGGCAAGGCCCCGTACAAGCTGCTGGAACACCTGCGCCTGCGCGCCGGTTTCGATTTCCTGCTGCTGCGCTGCCAGTCCGGTGAACTCGATGCCGAACTCGGCGAATGGTGGGAAGCCTTCATCGCCGGCAATGGTGCCGAGCGCGAAGAACTGATCGCCCGCAAACCGGCCGATCCTGCCGGCAGCAGCGCCGCGCCCAAGAAACGCAAACGCCGTGGCGGACGCAGCCGCAGCAAGTCGGCGGGGGACACCGTTGATACCGTTGACACCAGCGACAGCGGCAGCGAGCAGGAAGCCAGCGCCCCAGCGCCGGTGCGCGCACGCGCCCCCAAGGAAGCGGCCGAGACGCCGGTTGAACCGGCTGAGGGCGGCACGGCTGAGGCGCCCAAGCGCCGTCGCCGTCGTCGCAGCAGCGGTAGCGCAGGCGGTGCCGGTGGTGAGGGCGCGCCGGCAGGCGACGACTGAACAGCGTGGCATCGTCCTCCACGCAAGCCTGGATCGGCATCGGTGGCAACCTCGGCGACGCCCGCGCCACCGTCGAAGAAGCCATCGCCCACCTGGCCCGGCTGCCGCAGTCGCAGCTGCTGGGCACGTCTTCGCTCTATCGCACCGCGCCCATCGATTCCAGTGGCGACGACTACGTCAATGCCGTCGCACTGGTCTCCACGTCGCTGACCGCGCTGGAACTGCTGCATGCGCTGCAGGCCATCGAGCTGCAGCACGGGCGCGAGCGCCCTTACCGCAATGCCCCGCGCACGCTGGATCTGGATGTATTGATGTATGGAGAGGCAGTGCTGGAGGATGAAGAACTGATCGTCCCGCATCCCCGCATGGCGCAGCGGGCCTTCGTGCTGGTGCCCATGCTGGAGATCGATGCGCAGGTACAGATTCCGGGACTGGGTGCGGCGCGCGATTACCTGGACGCGATCAGCGACCAGCCGATCAGCCGGCTGTGAGTTGAACCAGGCCGCTCAGGCCGTCCCGCCTGTAGCCGCACCCTTGCCCAGCGGCCGCAATTCATTGAGCCGGCGATGATGGCCCTTCAGCCACAGCGGCAATTCATTGGCCGGCATGGGCTTGCCGATCAGGTAGCCCTGTCCAAGGATGCAACCGAAGTCCTGCAGCAGGCGCCAGTCTTCCATCGTCTCCACCCCTTCGGCCACCGTCACCAGGTCCAGCCGCTGCGCCATGTCCAGCGCGGACTGCAGGATCACGCGCAAGTTCTTGCGGTCATGCGCACCGTGGACGAAGGAGCGGTCGATCTTCAGTTCGGTGAAAGGGATGCGCGCCAGTTGCTGCATCGACGAAAAGCCGGTGCCGTAGTCGTCAATGGAAAGTCCGAAGCCCTTCAGGCGCAACCGCGCCAGCATGCCCAGTGAATTGCCCTTGTGCGCCACCACCGAGCTTTCGGTGATTTCCAGCACCACGTTTTCGGCCGGCAGGGCGTGCTTGTCCACCAGTTCCAGGATACGCCGCAGGAAATCCGGCTGCTCCAGCGACAACGGCGACAGGTTCACCGCCACCTTGATCGGCAAACCCCGGCTGTGCCAGACAGCTGCCTGCGCCATCGACTGGTCCATCATGCTGATGGTGAGATCATGGATCAGGCCGGACTGCTCGGCCAGCGGAATGAAGCGGTCCGGCGGAATCATGCCGCGCTCCGGATGCACCCAGCGGGCCAGCGCTTCCACGCCCTTGAGGATGCCGGTCTGCACATCCACCTTGGGCTGGAAATACGGCAGCACCTGGCCACCACCGATGGCCGTGCCGAGGTCGCTTTCGCACATGGACGGCTGGGGATCATCATCGGCGTGGACACCACCGCCATGCGGACGGAAGGATTGCAAGGCAGCGCGCAGCTGGCCCTGGTTGAGCGGCTTCTGCAGCACGCCGATCAGGTTCATGCCCAGGGCGTGGATCATGGTTTCCACCGACAGCAGCAGCGAAGTCTCGCGGCTGGAGGCGACGATGAGGGGAATGTCGATACCCTGCAGCTGCAATTGCTGGATCAGTTCGATGCCATCCATGCCCGGCATCTCCAGGTCGATCACCACCAGGCCCGGCGGCAGCTTGAGCAGCGCCAGCAGATCCAGCGCCTCGTTGCCGTTGCCGGCCTCGTAAATCAAATCGACGCCCAGCTCCTGCAGCAGCGACACACTGTGCTGGCGCTGCAGGGCACTGTCATCGACGACCAGCGCGGATTCGATCAGCTCATTGATGTTCTCTAGAGGCATATTGTTCTATCACGGCGGAGATATGATCGAGCGGGAGGACGTCACCGACGCCACCCATGTGTATCGCTTCTTTCGGCATGCCGAAGACCACGCTGCTGGCCTCGTCCTGGGCATAGGTGGCGGCGCCGCAATCGGCCATTTCCCGCATCCCCCTTGCGCCATCGTCCCCCATGCCGGTCATGATGATGCCCACTGCATTGCTGCCCGCGGCCTTGGCCGCAGAGCGGAACAGCACATCCACCGAAGGCTTGTGCCGGCTCACCAGCGGGCCATCCAATGTTTCCACGTAATACTGCTGTCCGTCCCGCCGCAGCACCAGGTGCTTGCCCCCGGGAGCAATGAGCACCCGCCCCGGCAGCACCAGGTCGAGATGCTCGGCTTCCTTGACCTCGGCGCCGGAAATGCGGTGCAGCCGTTCGGCAAAACTGCGGGTGAATCGCTGCGGCATGTGCTGCACCACCACGATACCCGGACAGCGGCGGTCCAGTGGCTTGAGGACCCGCTCCAGCGCCTGCGGCCCCCCGGTCGAGGCGCCGATGGCGACAATGCGCGCGGTCGGCGGACAATAGCCATCCGCCAGCCCCGGCGCTGGCAATACCGCATCGGCGGTATGACGCTGCAGCACCGCAGCCCATCCCGCATCATGCAGCATTTCCGGTGCGGCTGCTTTGACCGGGCGCAGCTTGAGCACGGGTGACACGGCCCGTGTCGCCTGCGCAGCGCCGCTGGTGAAGCCTTCGGCCGCGCCCCGCGCGCCATGGCCGGTCAGGGCGGCAGCGCGGATGGCAGTAGCCAGTTCGGCCACCGCTTCATGAAGAAAATCGCGTACACCCAATTGCGGCCGGGCAATCACCGCCACGGCACCCGCGGCCAGCGCTTCAGCCGTCACGCCGCCAGTGCCACCGGCCCGGGCACTGCACATGATGACCGGCGTCGGTCTGGTGGCCATGATCTGGCGCAGGAAGGTGATGCCATCCATGCGCGGCATTTCGATGTCGAGCAGGATCACGTCGGGCCACTCCTGCTGCATCTTGCGCAAGGCGAAGACCGGATCAGGCGCGGTCCCGATGACGCGGATGTCGGCGGTCTGCGCCAGCAGCTGCTGCACCAGCTGGCGCACCACCGACGAATCATCGATGACCATCACGCGGATGGTGGCGGGTGCGCTCATGGCGGCCTCCGGTAGATGGAGGGCGAGTGCATCAGCAGGTCCAGCGCCATGCCGTGCAGCGATTCCGAATGGCCCACGATCAGGTAGCCGCCGGGACGCAGGCGCGCGATCACGTCGCGCAAGACCTGCAGCTTGGTATCGCAGTCGAAATAGATGATGACGTTGCGCAGGAAGATCAGGTCGTACAGCCCGTCATCATGTTCATGCAGCGCGGTCAGGTTGCGCTGGGCGAATTCGACCTTGGCGCGCAGGTCGGCCTGTACCAGGAAATGGCCCTCGTATTCTCCGGTACCGAGCAGGCAATAGCGACGCAGGTACGTGCGGGGGATATTCTGTCCGCGCGCCATGGGATAGAGCGCGCGGCGCGCAAAGCGCAGGACCCGGGTACTGATGTCCGAACCGAATACCGACCAGCTGCCTGCGGGCCGGTGATTGTCCAGCAGCATGGCCAGGGAATAGGCCTCTTCACCGGTGGCACTGGCCGCGCTCCAGACACGCAGGTGCGCCTGATCGCGCCAGAGCGGCAGCAGTTCCCGCGTCAGGAAATCGAAGTGACTCTGTTCACGGAAGAAATAGGTTTCATTGGTGGTGATGAGATCGATGGCGCGCTGGCGTTCCTCGGCACCATCCGCATCACTGATGAGGCGATGGTACTGCGCCAGTCCGCGCAGCCCGAGTTCGTTGAGTCGATGGCTCAGGCGGCTTTGCAGCAGGGCCTTTTTCGACAAGGGCAGGTGCAGTCCAATGTACTGCTTGAACAACTGCTGGAACAGCAGCATGTCCTGGTCGCTCACCTCGGCCTCCGCCACCGTACCGGCAACCCCAGAAGCAGGAGCGGCCGAGCCCGCAGCACTGTGGCCCACGCCCTTCCTGCCTTCCAGCTTGCCGGTGCTGACCATGGCGCTACTGCCTTTCCGCTTCTGCCGACAGTACCGGCACGCCGCCCAGCGCATCCTCGGCACTCATGCCCAGGAGGCTGGCCAGTTCATCCACCGACAGCACGCGCTGCACGTCCAGCACGACGATGAAGCGCTCGCTGACGTTGATCATGCCCTCGATGAAGTCGGCGCGGATACCGGCGCCAAAGGACGGACGCGGTTCGATGTGATCCACGCCGATGCTCAGCACCGCACTGACCGCATCGACCATCACGCCCAGCAACAGCATCTGCTCGTCCTGAACGAGTTCCATGATGATGATGCAGGTGCGCTTGGCCTCCACCGTGGGCGCACGACCGAAGCGCACCGACAGGTCGATCACCGGCACCACCGAGCCGCGCAGGTTGATCACCCCGCGCAGGAAATCGGGCATCAACGGCACTTCTGTGAGACCGCCGAATTCGATGATCTCGCGAATGCTCCCGATCGGCATGGCAAAACTCTCGCTGCCGACCAGGAAGGTCAGGAACTGGCGGCTCTCGATGACTTCTTCCTGCTGCCGCTTGCGACTGGATTCGCCATTCAACGAAACGCTGGGCATGGCCTCTTCTCCTTGCTGCCGCGATCCCCTCGCGGCGAATTGGTGCGTGCGCAGCTCGCAGGCTGCGCGGAACAACGGGACATGCGCACTGCCATGGCGAACCGCTCAGAAACGCTTGAACGCGGATTCGTCCACGCCAGGCGCATCTTCTTCCACATCCAGCATCGACAGGCGGCGCGTACCCTCTCGCTTGCCCTGCGGGACGCTGCGCGCGCGCTTGCCCTGGCGCTGGTTGGTTCCCGGCAGGTCGCCCGCGCCGCCACGTACATCGCGCTTCTGCATGTCTTCAACGCGGAAGAAGCGCATCAGGTCCTGCAGGTGAATGGCCTGGGCACTCATCTCTTCGGAGGTCGCCGACAATTCCTCGGAGGCCGATGCGGTCATCTGCGTAGTCTGCGCCATCTGGTGCACGGCATTGTTGATCTGTTCCAGGCCGGTCGACTGTTCTGCCGAGGCAGCGGCGATCTCCTGTACCAGGTCGGCGGTCTTGCGGATCGAGGGCACCATCTGGTTGAGCAGGCCGCCGGCCTTTTCGGCCAGGCCCACGCTGTTCTCGGCCACTGCGATGATCTCCTGCGCGGCCGTCTGCGAGCGTTCGGCCAGCTTGCGCACTTCGGCGGCGACCACGGCAAAGCCCTTGCCATGCTCACCGGCACGTGCGGCCTCAATGGCGGCGTTCAATGCCAGCAGGTTGGTCTGGTAGGCGATGTCATCGATGATGCCGATCTTGCTGGCGATCTGCTTCATCGCGGCCACCGTCTCGCGCACCGCTTCACCGCCTTCGGTGGCGGCATTGGCCGAGAGGCTGGCGATGCCATCGGTGGTGCGGGCATTGTCGGCATTCTGGGCGATGGTGGCGGTGATCTGTTCCACCGAGGCGCTGGTCTCCTCGACATTGGCCGCCTGCTGCGAGGCATTGTGCGAAAGCGCCTGCGAGGACGAGGAAATTTCTTCCGAGGCCGAAGCCAGTGCGCTGGCCGTACCGCTGACGTCACCGATGACGTCGGTCCACTTGTTGACCATCTGCTGGGTACTGTAGAGCACGCTGACCTTGTCGTTCTTGCGCAGTGGTACGGTGACCGTGAGATCGCCCTCGGCCACGCGGCGCAGCACGCTCATGGCGTCACGCGGCTCGCCACCGATCTGGGCACGGATGGTGCGGTAGGCAAACCCGAGGCAGACGAACAGCACTACCACCGAGGCGGTGAGCAGCCAGAAAATCTTCTGCTCCAGTTCGGCATAGTCGCGGCCGGCCTTGAGCACGCGCGCCTGGGTGCGCTCATCGACCTGGCGCAGGAAGTCGTTGATCGGGGCCATCACGCGGCCGAACAGGGCGCGGTAGGCCTGGTCGAATACCAGCTCCTGCGCCATGGCCTGGTTGGGCGCACCGACCACGGTGAACTTGCCCTCGCCATCATCGAACTCGCCCTTGACCGCGTGGAAGGCGGTGATCTCGATGCGCGAGAGCTGGTCGGCCAGCTTCAGCGCTTCCTGCATCTTGGCCAGTTCCTGTTCGGTGAAGCCGGTGCGCTTCATCAATTCGCTCAGCGGGACCGTTTGGGCGCCCGCCTCCACCGGCAGCTTGCGGGCAGTGACCAGGTCCCAGTTGAAGCGGTCATAGTTGGAGGGGCGCGCGCGCTTGCCGTTGCGGATGTCGAGGATCATGTAATACCGATCCTCGTCGTTGGGGTCGCCCGTGGTCACGTAGGCGCGCGCGAACTTGGTCATGTCCTCGGTGGTGCGGCGCAGTTCGTTGGCCAGCGCGGCCGAGTCGTAGCGCGACTGGTGCGCATGTTCGAACGCCGTATTGGCCTGCCGCAGCGTATCGGTAAGGCTGATTACCACCGCCACCAGGATGGACAGGACTACCCCCAGCCAGATGAAGATCTGCTTGATGCTCATCCTGTTGGTCATCGATTCTTGCATGCTCGCTTCCCCTCGTGGTGCGGGCGCATCGCCGGCGCCCGTCATGGCGCCGCCGCCACGCTGCGTTCGGCGTAGGCCGCCGTATTGCCTTGTTCCTGCTGCTGGGTATGCTGCACCAGGTGCGGAATATCCAGGATCAGCGCGACTCGCCCATCGCCCAGGATGGTCGAGCCGGACAATCCCTTGACCTTGCCGAAGAGCCGCCCCAGGGGCTTGATCACCGCCTGGCACTCACCCAGCAGGCCATCGACCAGCAGCCCGGCGCGCAATTGTCCGTACTGGACGATCACCAGGCTCTTGCGCGCGCGCCCCTGCTCGCGCGCCGGCAAGTCGAACAGTTCGCGCAGCGGCACGAAGGGCAAGGGTTCGCCACGCACCGCAACGATATGACTGCCGCTCTGGCGGGGCGGCATGTCGATGCACTCCACCACCATGTCCAGCGGAATGACGAACACCGCATTGCCCACCACCACCTGGAAACCGGAGATGATGGCCAGCGTCAGCGGCAGGCGGATGCGGACCACCGTGCCACGGCCGGGTTCGGTATCGATGGCCACCTCGCCCTGCAGGGCATCGATGTTGCGCTTGACCACGTCCATGCCCACGCCACGCCCGGAAAGTTCGGTGACCTGCGCAGCGGTGGAGAAACCGGGCTCGAAAATGAAACGGTAGACCTCGGCATCGCTCAGTTCTGCGTCCGGTGCCGCCAGTCCCTGCGCGATGGCCTTCTCCAGGATGCGTACGCGATCCATGCCCCGGCCATCGTCCATCACTTCCACCAGCACGCTGCCCGATTCATGCATGGCATTGAGCCGCAGCGAGGCCTTGGGCGGCTTGCCGGCGGCGATGCGCTCGGCCGCCGGCTCGATGCCGTGGTCGATGGCGTTGCGCACGATGTGCATGAGCGGATCGGCCAGGCGTTCCACCATGGATTTGTCCAGTTCGGTATCCGAACCCGTCATGGTCAGCTCGATGTCCTTGTCGAGATCGCGGGCGATGTCGCGCACGATACGCGGGAAGCGCTGGAACACTTCATTGATCTGCACCATGCGCAGCGTGAGCGCAGCATCGCGGATCTGCTCCATCAGGCCGTCGATGGCCTGGGTGGCTTCCTCGAACTGGCTATCCTTGCGGCGACGCGCGATCAAGCGCGCACTGGCGCCGGCAATGACCAGCTCGCCCACCAGGTCGATCAACTGGTCCAGCTTGGACACTTCGATCTTGATGAATTTCTGTTCCTGCGCGCGCCGCTCGTCCAGCGGGCGCGGACGCGCACCCGCGACAGGAACGGCCACCGGCACCGCCTCGGCGGCGGCTTCCTCCAGGGTCGCCGCGCCGAGGCTGCGCCATTGGACTTCACTGAACAATGCCAGCCTGCGCCACTGGCCCACCAAGCGGGCCGCATCCTCGCGTGCCAGGCGCTGCAGCACGGTCGCATACGCCGACAGGGGACTCTGCGGAGCCAGGATGTCGATGCGGCTGTCATCGCGCACGAATTCGAAGACGTCCTCCAGCGTTTGGCGGGTGGAGTCGGAGGCCAGGCAGATCTCCATGCCCAGGTAGCAGCTTTCGGCATCCATGGCGCCGGCCTCGGGTAGACCCGCCTCCACCGGGAGGATGGCGACGATACGCCCCAGCGACCGCAGGTAGTGCAGGAACGATAGCGGATCCAGGCCATCGCGCAGGACGTTCTCGTTGAACTGCAGCGACAGGTGCCAGTAGGGGTAATCGGCCGCAGCCTGCAGGGCAGCATCGACCTCCATCCCCCCGGCGTTGGCCTCGGCAAGCGAATCGCTTGCGAACCGGAGAGCGGTGCGGACCGGCTCGCTGGCGATGGCTTCGCCAGGTGCCGCGGCTGTCTGCGCCACCTCGGCCAGCTCGGCCAGCAACGCGGCACGGCGTTCGGCATTGGGCTCTTCGGCTTCCTGGTTGCATTCGATGGCGTCGACCAGTTCGCCGATGTAATCGCCACACTGCAACAGCAGCGACATCAGGTGCGCGTTCAGGGGCAGGCGTTCTTCGCGGACCAGGTCCAGCACATGCTCCACCTGGTGGGTGAACTGCACGATGCTGTCGAAGGCGAACAGGCCCGCTGACCCCTTGATGGTGTGGGCGGCGCGGAAAATGGCGTTGATGCTGTCGCGCGAAGGACCTTCCATCTCGATCTGCAGCAAGGCCGCTTCCATGGCCACCAGCAGCTCGCGGGCTTCCTGCACGACGGCGTCGCGGGCGGAGTCCTTTTTCATGCGGGCTCCACGGCGGGGCTGAATCGCTCATGCAATTGCAGCAGGTCCAACACGGCCAGTACGGCCGGGCTGCAGGCGCCGATCTCCAGCCGGCGGCCGGCGTTGACCAGTTCGCGCCGCAACAGCAGCAGCAACTGGATGCCGGCGGTGTCGAGTTCGTCGACCCCGGCCAGGTCCAGCACCACCTCCGTCTGCGGCAAGCTCAGGGCGTGCAGCAATTCCGGCTTGCGCTCGGCTGCCTGAAAAATGGTCAGGCCGCCGCTCACGGTGAGCAGCAGGCTGTCCTCTTGCACGGAATACGTCAGCGGCATCTTGGGGGTCTCGGCATTCTCTTCAACGGTCCCTGTGTCTCAAGGCTGCACCAGCTTGGCCACGGCATCGAGCAGCACCGGCGGCAGGAAAGGCTTGTGCACCCAGGCGCGGATGCCGGCAGCCTTGCCCTCCTGCTTGCGCGCTTCACTGCTTTCGGTGGTCAGCATGATCACGGGGGTAAATTTGTAGGCCGGCAACTGCTTCATCTCGCGTACGAAGGACAGGCCGTCCAGGTTGGGCATGTTGAGGTCGGAGATGACCAGGTTGAACTTGCGGCCATCGAGTTTCTTCAGGGCTTCGCGGCCGTCGGCAGCCTCTTCGACCTGGTAGCCGGCGCTCTTCAAGGCGGCCGTGATGGTCTGCCGCAGGCTGAAGGAATCGTCGACGATCAATATGCATTTTTCCATCTCGGTTCCTCGGGGTCTCAGAAAAAATCCACCTGCGACGGTGGCGCGGGATGGCCCTGCTGGCCTGCGTGCATCTGGCGTTGTTCCTGGGTGGTGTAGGTCTTTTCGAGATCGGCCAGCCACTGCTGCGGCGAGGGCAGCGCCTGGGCCTCTGCGGCCGCGCTGCGCAGGCGCAGGATGTCCTGCTGCACGTGGTCGAGGATCTGGCTGATGCGGTCCTGGAATTGCAGGTGGACCAGGATGTCGCAGACCTCGCGGTCCACTTCGCGCCCCTCGTCTTCCAGCGCTTCCATGGTCGTGGTGAGCTTCATGGCGGAGTGGCGGAAGTCGGCGATGATCTGGTCGATCACGGCGCGCGAATTCTCGGCGATACCTTCGGTACTGGCGGTGGCGTCCCCGGTAGCACCGATGGCCGCCATGATCTGCTGGCGCGCGCTTTTGGCGCGGGCGGCAATCTGGCGGCTGTTCTCGGCCGAACGCTCGGCCAGTTCCTGCCAGCTCTGTTCGTCGCTGAGCAGGTCGGTCACGCCGGTCTGGCCCGCCAGTTGCTCGTTCTGTTGCGCCAGGCGGCGAATCTCGTCATTGGCGGCCATGAGGCTGTCGAACTTGGTCACCAGCACCTGGCGCGAGGCCAGCATGCCTTCCAGTGCCGTCGCAATGGCGCCCAATTGTTCGGCAGCGTGCTGTACGGTCTGCAGGATCTCGCCATTCGTGCCGTGCCTGGCGGGGTCCAGTGCGCCGCCCAGGCGCTCGTGGATGCCGACAAAACGGGCCGTCAGGCTGTCGATGGCCGATTGGGTCTGCGCCCGGGCCAGCTGGACATTGCCCTGCCACACCGGCAGCACTTCGCGCAACAAATCGGCCAGCGGCGCGCTGCCGGCAACCACCGACGCCGGCGCCTGAGCGGCCAGCACCGGCTCGGCGGAGACCGGCACAGGCATCTGCATCGGTTGCGCCAGCACCGGCTGCGCCGCCACGGCTGGGGCAGGCAGGCATGTCAGGTAGAAGGCGCCGCCGATCAGCAGGCCCACCAGCAGACCCAGCCACCAGTGCTGGGCCAGCATCATGAACAGCAGCAGATTCACCAGGCACAGCACCGGCAAGATATTGCGAAGCGATTTCACAGCCACGTTTTCCTGTTGGTTGTTTCAGCTCGGATCAAAAACGGCAGGACCAAGGATGACGCACCCTGCCCCATCGATGTTTACGGCAGGAACTGGCGCTTCTTGGGCAGTTCGGGCGACTCCATGCCGGGCAGGACGAGGCAAAGCCGCTTCAAGCGCGGCTTCTGGCACTAATTCGCCGCCCCGCCGGTCTACCCTGCGCGCACCAAGCCACAGCCTATTGTGCTGCTTGGCGCTGTCTTGCCTTGCGTGGAATAAGGGCCAAATTCCGCCTGAGTTGTCTGCACTACCGGACAATCGGTCAGATATTGACAAAGAATTAACAACAATCGCATCCGGCGGCCAGCGTCGCCCGGGGTGAAATCAACTACAATGCCGCACCCGGCGCGCCGGGGGAAAGAAGCCATGGAACTGGAAAGCTACCGCTACATCGCAATCGACGGCCCCATCGGGGCTGGCAAGACTTCGCTGGCCACGCGCCTGTCCACGCTGTGGGGCGCGCAGGCCTTGCTGGAACAGCCGGAGGGCAATCCCTTCCTGGCCGAGTTCTACCGGGATGCCGCACGGCATGCCTTCCAGACCCAGGTATTTTTCCTCCTGCAGCGCATGGGGCAGTTGCAGGCACCGCTGGATCCGGCGCAGCTGGAGGGACGCTTCGTGGCCGACTTCATGCTGGAAAAGAACATCCTGTTCGCCCAGCTGACCCTGGCCGGGGATGAACTGGCGCTCTATGACGCCCTGTATCGCCAGTTGCAGCCACGGGCGCGCGTACCGGACCTGGTGATCCACCTGCAGGCGCCCCCGGATGTCTTGCAGACCCGCATCGCCGCACGCGGGATCGCCATGGAGGAAGCCATCTCCCTGGATTACCTGCAACGGCTGTCGGAGTGCTACAGTCAATTTTTCTATCATTACCAAGACGCGCCGGTACTGACCGTCAACACCGAGCACCTGGATCCGGCCCGCAGCGACGCCGATCTGGCCATCCTGCTGCAGCACATCCAGGAGATGCACGGGCCGCGCGCCTTTCTCAATCACGGAGGTTGAATCTTTCATGGCAGGCTATCTTCAGGAATCGGGCGCGGCACGCGCCAAGCCGGTGACCACCCACACCCTGCAGGCGATGCGCGCCAAGGGCGACAAGATCAGCATGCTGACCTGTTATGACGCCAGCTTCGCCACGCTCATGGAGCGCGCCGGGCTGGAAACGGTGTTGATCGGCGACTCCCTGGGCATGGTCTGCCAGGGCCATGATTCGACCCTGCCGGTGACGATCCAGGATGTGGCCTATCACACGGCGGCAGTCGCTCGCGGCACCCGCACCATGCTCATCATCGCCGACCTGCCCTTCGGCACCTACCCGACCCGCGAGGAAGCCTTCCGCAACGCCGCGCTGCTCATGCAGGCGGGCGCGCAGATGGTCAAGCTCGAAGGCGGCGTGTGGCTGGCCGATACCATCAAGTTCCTCACCGAGCGCGGCATTCCCGTGTGCGCGCACATTGGCCTCACGCCGCAGTCGGTGCACCAGCTGGGCGGCTTCAAGGTGCAGGGCAAGACCAGCGATGGCGCCACGCAACTGCATGCCGATGCGCTGGCGGTGCAGCAGGCGGGCGCTTCGCTGGTGGTCATCGAAGCGGTACCGGCCACGCTGGGCAAGGAAGTGACCGGCCGCCTGGCCATCCCCACCATCGGCATTGGTGCCGGCCCTGATTGCTCGGGCCAGGTGCTGGTGATGCATGACATGCTGGGCGTGTTCCCGGGCCACAAGAGCCGCTTCGTGCGCAACTTCATGGACGGGGCCAGCGGCATCGAGGAGGCAGTGCGGCACTATGTGGCGGCCGTCAAGGACGGCAGCTTCCCGGCGCAGGAGCATTGCTTCTGATGGCTTGATGAAGCCTGTGGACAAGAAAAAGGCCAGCGATGTCGCTGGCCTTTTGCTTTGCTGCTGGTCGCGCAAGATGCTGCTGTCGCAGCGGCGGCTTACTCGAAGAATTCCTTGACCTTGTCCTTCCAGGTCTTGGTCTGCGGGCTGTGCTTGGCGCCGCCTTCGGTGGTGAGCTGCTCGAACTCGCGCAGCAGTTCCTTCTGGCGATCGGTCAGCTTGACCGGGGTTTCCACCACGACGTGGCAGAACAGGTCACCCGCGTAACCGGAACGCACACCCTTGATGCCCTTGCCACGCAGGCGGAAGGTCTTGCCGCTCTGGGTGCCCTCGGGAATGGAGAAGGACGCCTTGCCATTCAAGGTCGGGGCTTCGATCTCGCCACCCAGTGCCGCCTTGGCGAAGGAGATCGGCATTTCGCAATGCAGGTCGTCGCCATCGCGCTGGAACACGTCGTGCGGCTTGATGTGGATTTCCACATACAGGTCGCCCGGGGGGCCGCCGTTGACGCCCGGTTCACCGTTGCCGGAGGAGCGGATACGCATGCCGTCGTCGATGCCTTCGGGGATCTTCACTTCCAGCGTCTTGTTGCGCTTGATGCGGCCGGCGCCGGCGCAGGTGGTGCAGGGTTCCGGAATGATCTTGCCGCTACCGTGGCACTTGGGGCAGGTCTGCTGGATGCTGAAGAAGCCCTGCTGCATGCGCACCTGGCCGTGACCGCCGCAGGTGGTGCAAGTGACCGGCGAGGTGCCGGGCTTGGCGCCGCTGCCGTGACAGGTATCGCACTGGTCCCAGGAGGGCACGCGGATGGTGGTGTCGAAGCCGTGGGCAGCCTGCTCCAGCGTGATTTCCAGGTTGTAGCGCAGGTCGGCGCCGCGATAGACCTGCGGACCGGAATTGCGGCCACGACCACCGCCGCCGCCGAAGATGTCACCGAAGATGTCGCCGAAGGCATCGGCAAAGCCGCCCGCGCCGGCACCGCCGCCGCCACCCATGTTGGGATCGACGCCGGCATGGCCGTAGCGGTCGTAGGCCTCGCGCTTCTGCGGGTCCGACAGCATCTCGTAGGCTTCCTTGACCTCCTTGAACTTGTCTTCCGCACCCTTGCTGTCCGGGTTGCGGTCAGGATGGTACTTCATCGCCAGCTTGCGATAAGCCTTCTTGATTTCGTCGTCGCTGGCGTTCTTCGCCAGTCCGAGCACTTCGTAAAAATCGCGTTTTGCCATGTTGTATAACCCACCTTGTTATTGTGTTCCGTCGCTGCTGCGATGGCCTGCATCTGCGGCCGCGCAAGCACGACCGGAAACCAACAATGTGAAAAAGCCGAGTTCAGCTTTTGACTGCGGACTCGGCGTACCGGCCTGGCCGAAAAACAACCCGGCCGGGTGGATGCTTCTCAAAAATCCGCCCGGGCTGCGGAAAAACCGCACCCGGGCGCGAGCGCTGACCTCAGGTAAATCGAGGCATCAGTCCCGGATTACTTCACTTCCTTGAAGTCGGCGTCGACCACGTTGTCGTCCTTCGGTGCGGCACCGGCGGCACCCGCCTGGGCACCTGCGGCGCCCGCAGCGCCACCGGCCGCAGCGGCTTGCGCCTGCTGGTCGGCGTACATCTTCTCGCCCAGCTTCTGCGCCGCGGTCGACAGGGCTTCGGTCTTGGCATCGATGGTGGCCTTGTCGTCACCCTTCAAGGCTTCTTCCAGGTTCTTGATGGCGGCTTCGATGACTTCCTTCTCGCCGGCTTCCAGCTTGTCGCCGTATTCGCCCAGGGCCTTCTTGGTCGAGTGCACCAGCGCATCGCCCTGGTTGCGGGTCTCGGCCAATTCCTTCAGGCGCTTGTCTTCCTCGGCGTTGGCTTCGGCGTCGCGCACCATCTTTTCGATCTCTTCTTCATTCAAGCCCGAGTTGGCCTTGATGGTGATCTTGTTTTCCTTGCCGGTGGCCTTGTCCTTGGCGCCCACGTGCAGGATGCCGTTGGCGTCGATGTCGAAGGTCACTTCGATCTGCGGGGTGCCGCGCGGTGCCGGCGGGATGCCTTCCAGGTTGAATTCGCCCAAGGCCTTGTTGCCCACGGCCATTTCACGCTCGCCCTGGTAGACCTTGATGGTCACGGCCGGCTGGTTGTCGTCGGCAGTGGAGAACACCTGGCTGAACTTGGTCGGGATGGTGGTGTTCTTCTTGATCATCTTGGTCATGACGCCGCCCATGGTTTCGATACCCAGCGACAGCGGGGTCACGTCCAGCAGCAGCACGTCCTTGCGGTCGCCCGAGAGGACCGAACCCTGGATCGCGGCACCGACGGCCACGGCTTCGTCGGGGTTCACGTCACGGCGCGGATCCTTGCCGAAGAATTCCTTCACCTTCTCGATGACCTTGGGCATGCGGGTCATGCCGCCGACCAGGATCACGTCGTCGATGTCAGACACCTTCACACCGGCATCCTTGATGGCGGTACGGCAGGGCTCGATGGTCTTGGAGATCAGTTCCTCAACCAGGGACTCCAGCTTGGCGCGGGTAATCTTCAGGTTCAGGTGGACCGGTGCGCCATTGGCCATGGCGATATAGGGCTCGTTGATCTCGGTCTGTTGCGAGGACGACAGCTCGATCTTGGCGCGTTCGGCCGAAGCCTTGATGCGCTGCAGGGCAATGGCGTCCTTGGACAGGTCCAGGCCGTTGATCTTCTTGAATTCCTCGATGATGTAGTCGATCAGGCGCTGGTCGAAGTCTTCGCCACCCAGGAAGGTGTCACCGTTGGTGGACAGCACTTCGAACTGCTTTTCGCCATCGACGTCAGCGATTTCGATGATGGACACGTCGAAAGTACCGCCGCCCAGGTCATACACGGCGATCTTGCGGTCACCCTTTTCAGCCTTGTCCAGGCCGAAGGCCAGCGCGGCTGCGGTCGGCTCGTTGATGATGCGCTTGACGTCCAGGCCGGCGATGCGGCCGGCATCCTTGGTGGCCTGGCGCTGGGCGTCGTTGAAGTAGGCCGGGACCGTGATGACGGCTTCGGTGACTTCTTCGCCCAGATAGTCTTCGGCGGTCTTCTTCATCTTGCGCAGGACTTCAGCGGAAATCTGCGGCGGGGCCAGCTTCTTGTCGCGCACGCCGATCCAGGCGTCGCCATTGTCGGCGGCCACGATCTGGTAGGGCATCAGGTTGATGTCCTTCTGCACTTCCTTCTCGGTGAACTTGCGGCCGATCAGGCGCTTGGCGGCATAGATGGTGTTCTTCGGGTTGGTGACGGCCTGGCGCTTGGCGGGTGCGCCCACCAGGATTTCGCCGTCTTCCTGGTATGCAATGATGGAAGGCGTGGTACGTGCGCCTTCGGAGTTCTCGATCACCTTGGGCTGGTTGCCTTCCATGACGGAAACGCAAGAGTTGGTGGTGCCCAGGTCAATACCAATGATTTTTCCCATGATTTTTCCTTCGTTCTTTCAGCCCTGGATGTCGGGCTACAGGTGTTTTGAATGGTTTGAATATGTGGAGGAAAGATGGACTTTCAAGCGCCGAAACCACCGGAACAAGCAAAAATGATGCCTTTTGCCTCTTTCCCCTTCCGGCGCCGGTCCGCTTACTTTCCCTGGGCCACCGTCACCAGCGCAGGACGCAGCAGACGGTCGGAAATCATATAGCCTTTTTGCAGCACGGCAACGACCGTGTTGGCTTCCTGCTCGGCCGGCACGGCCGAGACGGCCTGGTGCTTCATCGGGTCGAGCTTCTCGCCAGCTTGCGGGCTGACTTCCTGCAGCTTGTTCTTCTCGAAGGCCGAGGAGAGTTGCTTCAAGGTCATGTCCACGCCTTCCTTGAGCGATTCCAGCGAGGCGTTTTCGATCTTCAGGGCCATTTCCAGGCTGTCCTTGACCGCCAGCAGCGACTCGGCGAAGCCCTCGATGGCGAACTTGTGGGCCTTGGCGATGTCTTCCTGAGCACGGCGGCGGATGTTCTCGCCTTCGGCACGGGCACGCAGGAAAGCGTCCTGCATCTCGGCAGCACGGGCTTCGGCTGCGGCCAGCTTGTCTTCCAGCGTGGGCTCGGCAGCGGCAGCCGCAGCGGCCTGCTCGGCGGCAGTGGCAGCAGCAGCGGCGTCAGCAGCCTGGTTGTCTTGCTGGACGGATGGGTTTTCCTGTTTTTCCATGTCTTGCATTCCTGAATTACCTCCAACAAATCAATGATTTACGTGCGTGCGGCAGCCTGATGTGAAGCGCCGTCCGCCAAGGGATGCGGCACAAGTAGGGCATGTCCCTGCTTTTTCAAGGGCTTTTTGGCACTTTCCGGCGACTTTTTGCCTATTTCTGCGATTTCAAGAAGAAAAATGTTACGCGCGCTTACAGAAATTACGGGGTCTGACTTCAAGTTAATTCGAGCCCGACCTAAACTGAATTCGAGTTCTCGCCCTTTGGGGCAGGCTCGTTTGACGGCACTCCCACTTCCCCTCATCGCTTGTCGCGCCAACAAGGTGTCATCATGAAACTGCCACTGATTGCGGCCATTATCTTCGTTGCCCTGTACAGCCTGCTGGCGACCGCCTGGATCAGCTATACGCATCTGGTGAGCGAATACACGCTCTGAGCGACGCTACCCCCCGGTTTTTTTCTTGTATGAACAATCTGGTCGCCCTGCACCAGGCAAGATCGTTGCCGGACAGACAACATCGGCGACAGTAAAGGCGTTCAGCCTGCCATTTTAGCAGGCTGACGTCGGTTGGCCGCCCGAGGTCGGCGGCCGATATGAAGCTTCCTGAAAAATCAGCGATCCGCGCCCAGCGCCTTCGCCCGCTCTGCGGCGATCGCCTGCTGGCGCGCCATCTCTTCACGGGCGGCCGCATTGCTCATGGTCGGCCAGCCGGCCAGGTGCTGCTCGACGATCTCCACCATGCCGTTGATCCAGGCCGGTGATTCATTCAGGCAAGGGATGAAGTGAAACTCCTTGCCGCCCGCATGCAGGAAGTCTTCCTTCACTTCCATGGCGATTTCTTCCAGGGTTTCCAGGCAGTCGCTGGTGAAGCCGGGGCACATCACGTCGATGCGGCGCACGCCCTGCCGGCCCAATTCCTGGGCGGTGGGCGCGGTATAGGGCTGCAGCCATTCGGCCTTGCCGAAGCGCGACTGGAAGGTAACCTGGTACTGCTCATCGGTCAGCCCCAGCGATTGCGCCAGCAGGCGCGCCGTCTTGTAGCACTCGCAATGGTAAGGATCGCCCAGCATCAGCGTGCGCTTGGGCACGCCGTGGAAGCTCATCAGCAACTTGTCCGGCCGGCCGTGCAGGTCCCAGTGGTCCAGCACCGACTGGCGCAGCGCCTGAATGTAGGCATCCTGGTCGTGATAGTTGCGGATCAGGCGCAGCTCGGGGATGTTGCGCACCTGGCGGTAATGATCGAAGACGGCATCGAAGATGGAAGCGGTGGTCGTACCCGAATACTGCGGATAGGCCGGCAATACCAGGATGCGCGTGCAGCCCTGTTGCTTCAACTGGTCCAGTACTTCGGGCAGGGAAGGCGTGCCGTAACGCATGGCATACACCACCTGCAATTGATGATGACCGCGCCCGGCCAGCTGCACCGCCAGCGCGGCAGCCTGGCGCTGCGTATGTACGCGCAGCGGCGAGCCTTCCTCGGTCCAGATGCTGGCGTATTTCTCGGCCGATTTGGAGGAGCGGAAGGGCAGGATGATGCCGTTGAGAATGAACCACCACACCGCACGCGGGATTTCCACTACACGCGGGTCCGACAGGAATTGCTTGAGGTAGCGCCGCAGCGCGCCCGCGTTGGGCGCATCGGGCGTGCCGAGATTGACCAGCACCACGGCGGTGGAGGCCGGGCTGCCATGGGTGTAGGGAGGTTCTTTGCGGAAGGGCATGGTCGTTGCGCTTGGGTTTCTTGATGTTCTTGGTGTGAAGGCGGTCAGGACGCCAGCAGCTCGCGCGCATGCTTGCGCGTGGTGGCCGTGATTTCCAGTCCGCCCAGCATGCGGGCGATTTCTTCCACGCGCGCCTTGGGGTCCAGCCCGTCGATGTCGGAGAGGGTCTTGCCGCCCTCGCTGCGCTTCTTGACCTGGTAGTGCTGGTTGGCCTGGCTGGCCACCTGCGGCAAGTGGGTCACGCACAGCACCTGGCGTTCCTGGCCGAGGCGCTTCAACAATCGCCCGACCACTTCAGCCACGGCACCGCCGATGCCGCTGTCGACTTCATCGAAGATCAGGGTCGGCACCGTGGTGGCGGCCGAGGCGATCACCGAGATGGCCAGCGAGATGCGCGCCAGTTCACCGCCCGAGGCCACCTTGGCCAAGGCACGCGGTGCCACGCCGGCGTGGCCGGCCACCAGGAATTCCACCTGTTCCAGACCGTATGCCGCCGGCTCCACTGCATTGAGCGCGATCTCGAAGCGTCCACCGGCCATCGACAGATCCTGCATGGCGGCCGTGACCGCCTCACCCAATGCGGCAGCGGCCTTGGCGCGCGCCTTGGAGAGTTTCTGCGCCTGCGCCAGATAGGCTTGCTTGAGCTTGTCTTCCTGCGCGCGCAGAGCATCGAGGTCGCTGGCATCGGCCAGTTGCTTCAATGCTTCGGAGAGCTTGCGATATTCCTCCGGCAGCTCATCGGGCTGCACGTGGAATTTGCGGGCGGTCGAATGGATGGCTTCCAGGCGCTCTTCCACTTCCTGCAATCGCGCGGGATCGAGTTCGACGCGGCCGAGATAATCATTCAAGGCATAGACCGCTTCCTGCAGCTGGATCTGCGCCGGTTCCAGCGCGTCGAGCACCGGCTTCAAGGCCGTATCGACATCGACCAGCTTGGTCAGCTTCTGCGTGATCGAGGAGAGTTGCGAGAGGATGGGCAATTCCGATTCCGAGATCACGCCCAGCGCCTCCTGCGCGCCACCGATGAGCGCCGCAGCATGCGACAGGCGGCTGTGCTCGGTGCTGATGTCGGCCCATTCACCGGGCTTGACGGCCAGCTTGTGCAGTTCGGCCACTTGCCACTCCAGGCGCTCGCGCTCCAGCAGCACATTGCGCGCATCCTGCTCGAACTGTTCGCGCTGGCGAGCCAGGGCACGCCAGGTCTTGTAGGCCGCAGCCACTTCGCGTGCAGGCTCCAGCAGACCGGCCTGGCTGTCCAGCAACTGGCGCTGGGCATCGGCCTTCATCAGCGACTGGTGCGCATGCTGGCCGTGGATGTCCACCAGCATCTCGCCGACTTCGCGCAATTGCGCGGCGGTGGCGGCGCTGCCGTTGATGTAGGCCTTGCTGCGGCCGGCATTGTCGATCACCCGGCGCAACAGCACGCCGTCGTGCTCGCCGGTGAATTCGTGTTCGTCCAGCCAGGCCATGACTTCCGGCGTGGCGGTGAAGTCGGCGCTCACGTCTGCCTTGGCCGCGCCCTCGCGCACCACGCTGGGGTCGCCCCGTCCGCCCATGGCCAGCGCCAGGGCATCGATGAGGATGGATTTGCCGGCGCCGGTTTCGCCGGTGAAGACGGAAAATCCGCGCGCGAATTCGAGCTCGATGGCATCGACAATCACGAAGTCGCGAATCGTTAAGGTACGCAGCATGGTGGTCTCGCAGCGGGTTGGACGGACAGGCCAGTATGCTCAAGCGAGCCGGCGCGCAATGGCCGGGCTCGATGCGCGCTTATTGTAATCGGCCTTCTATGGAGGGGTATTCATTCCAGTGCAGCTTCTCGCGCAGGGTATCGAAATAACTCCAGCCCTCGGGATGCAGGAAGGTGATCTTGTGCGCCGAACGGCGGATCACGATGCGGTCGCCATGCAGCACGCTGGTCAAGGACTGCATGTCGAAGTTGGCGCTGACCTCGCGCCCGGCCACCACCTGGATCACGATCTCACAGGAATCCGACAGCGTGATGGGGCGGTTCGACAGCGAATGCGGAGAAATCGGCACCATGACGATGCCGTGCAGGCTGGGATGCAGGATAGGGCCGCCGGCCGACAAGGCATAGGCGGTGGAACCGGTGGGCGTAGCCACGATGAGGCCATCGGAACGCTGGTTGTACATGAAGCGGCCATCGACCTCCACCCGCAGCTCGACCATGCCGGAGGTGGAGCCACGCGCCACCACCACATCGTTCAAGGCCAGCGCGCGGAAGATCTCGCTGCCTTCGCGGTAGACCCGCGCCTCCAGCAGCGAACGCGACTCGGCTTCGACCTTGCCTTCCAGCATGTCGGCCAGAGCCGGTATCATGCGGTCTTGGGCGATATCGGTGATGAAGCCCAGGCGGCCCTGGTTGATGCCGATCAGCGGCACGTTGTAGGGCGCCAGCTGGCGTGCAATGCCGAGCATGGTGCCGTCGCCGCCGACCACGATGGCCACGTCCGCGTGATGTCCGATCTGCTCGGGCGTCATGCTGTCATAGCCTTGCAGGGCGATGTTCTCGGCGGTCTCGGACTCGAAGACCACGGTGTGGCCGTGCGATTCCAGGAACACCGCGATGTCCGACAAGATCTGCGCGATGCCGACGGCCTGGAACTTGCCGACGATGGCGACGGTTTTGGGTACGGCTGCCTGAACGGGTAATTTGATGGGCCACATGCTGCGGATTAGACCATAATTTGAGATGACATTGTAATGAAACCAAGCGCTTCCCCCCTGCCCTCCTCGCCCGCCCCCTCCCCTATCGAGGCGGTGCTGTTCGATCTCGACGATACCCTGTGGGCCATCGAGCCGGTGCTGGTGCGCGCCGAAGGCCTGCTCTACGACTGGCTGCGCGAGCATGCGCCCGCCGTGGTAGCGGCCCATACGATTGCCAGCCTGCGCGAACGGCGCATGGCCCTGATGAAGACCGATCCCATGTACCGCATCGACCTCTGGAAGCTGCGCCATACGGCGCTTTCCGATGTCTTCCGCGAGCATGACGTGGACCTGGCGCTGGTCGACCCGGCCATGGCCCTGTTCTCCGAGGCGCGCAGCACGGTGGCGCTGTTCGATGACGTCGAACCAGCACTGCTGCGCATGAAAGACCGGCTCACGCTGGGCTCGGTCTCCAACGGCTTTGCCGACCTGGAGCGCATCGGCCTGGCCGGGCACTTCGGGGTCTCGATTGCCGCCCATCGCTTCGGCCGCGCCAAACCTGATCCGGCCATCTTCCACGCCGCCTGCGAGGCACTGCAGGTCGCTCCGGCGGCCACGGTGTATGTGGGCGACGATCCGCTGCTGGACGTACAAGGCGCGCAGCGGGCCGGTTTGCGGGCAGTGTGGATGAACCGTTTCGAGCGCACCCTGCCCGAAGGCATCACCCCCGACGCCATCTGCCGCGACCTGCATGAGCTGCACGACTGGCTGCAGGCGCAAGCCTGAACCTTTGTTCAATTTTTGGAAGAACTGACGCGGCCGTCACATTTGCCGGATATGCCGCTAGAATATGCCCCATGCAACTCGATAACCGCGCCCGCACACTCCTGAAGGCCCTGGTCGAACGGTACATCGCCGACGGCCAGCCGGTAGGGTCGCGCGCCCTGTCGAAACTGTCGGGCCTGGAACTGTCGCCGGCGACCATCCGCAACATCATGGCCGATCTCGAAGAGATGGGCTTCGTCGCAAGCCCGCACACCTCGGCAGGCCGCGTGCCCACGCCGCGCGGCTATCGCATGTTCGTCGATACCCTGCTCACCGTCGAGGCCATCGACGAGAGCGCCCTCGAAGGCCGCCTGCAGGCGCGGCTGCAGCACAGCGGTTCGCCCCAGAAGATCATCACCAATGCAGCCCAGGTGCTGTCCTCGCTGTCGCAGTTCGCCGGTGTGGTGATGACGCCCAAGCGCGAATCGATGTTCCAGCAGATCGAATTCCTGCGGCTATCCGAAAAACGCATCCTGCTGGTGATCGTCGACCAGGGCGGCGACGTGCAGAACCGCATGCTGCTGACCGAGGTCGACTACACCCCCAGCCAGCTGACCCAGGCCGCCAACTACATCAACCAGCATTACGCCGGCCAGTCCTTCGACCAGGTGCGCATCCACCTGCAAGGCGAACTGCGCCAGCTGCGCGACGACATGACCGCGCTCATGCAGGCCGCCGTCGAAGCCGGCAGCGACGCCATGAACGAAGAGGCCGACAACAACGTGGTCATCTCCGGCGAGCGCAACCTGCTGTCGGTGACCGACCTGTCTTCCAACATGAATTCCTTGCGGCGCCTGTTCGACATGTTCGAGCAGAAGACCGGGCTCTTGCAGCTGCTGGATGTGTCCAGCAAGGCCACCGGCGTACAGATCTTCATCGGCGGCGAATCCCAGCTGGTGCCGATGGACGACATGAGCATCGTCACCGCCCCCTACGAGGTCAACGGCCGCATCGTCGGCACCCTGGGCGTGATCGGGCCGACCCGCATGGCCTACGAACGGGTCATTCCCATCGTCGACATCACCGCCAAACTGCTCTCCAGCGCGCTGAGCCAGCACTGAGCCCGGCCAGCACAACCATCCCGCCAGAACGCAAAAAAGCCACGCGCGACCGCACGTGGCTTTTTGCATGTTGCTTCACGCTGCCTTGCTCAAATCGAGCCAGGAAGCGATGGCGGGCTTATTTCTTCACTTTCTTGCAGTTTTTGCAATGACCGTAGAGGGCCAAGGCATGGTCGGCGATCTCGAAACCGTGCTCCTGGGCAATCTTCAACTGGCGCTTTTCGATTTCGGCGTCGAAGAATTCCTCGACCTTGCCGCAATCCAGGCAGACCAGGTGATCGTGGTGCGAGCCTTCGTTGAGTTCGAAGACGGCCTTGCCGGTCTCGAAGTGATTGCGCTGGAGCAGGCCGGCCTGTTCAAACTGGGTCAGCACGCGGTAGACGGTGGCCAGGCCGACGTCGAGGTTGTCGGACAGCAATTGTTTGTAGACGTCTTCGGCGCTGAGGTGGCGCACGGAGGTGTTCTGGAAGATTTCGAGGATCTTCAGGCGCGGCAGGGTCGCCTTCAGGCCGCTGGCCTTCAGTTCGGATGGATTGTTCGGCATGGTAGAGTGGGTTCCCGGGGTTTTACTGGTCTCGAACAGGCGCGGCGGTCCACTGGGAAGACCTGGCGGACCATTCCGGCGGGGCGGTGGGGAACACCCTTTTACACCCGGAACGCACTCATGCCTATTTAAGAAGTAAGTTCTAGCTTATCATATAGTGCTTTAGGCTCATGGCTCAACCCGGTTGAAATCTTTATGCGCATGCTTTCCCGAATGAAGTCCCGTCATCACACCACCGCCGTCGGCGTCCTGGCTGCACTGGCCGTCTCGCTGGCCGGCTGCTCCTCGACCAAGGCACCGGAACAGGCTGCACCCACCGATACCTCGGGCGTGAAGGTGACCGGCAAGAGCAACAGCCTGTTCGGCTTCCTGAAGCCCTACCGCATCGACATCCAGCAAGGCAACTTCGTCTCCAAGGAAATGGTGGCGCAACTGCGCCCGGGCCTCACGCGCGACCAGGTGCGCTTCGTGCTGGGCACGCCTCTGCTGACCGACATGTTCCACGCCAATCGCTGGGACTACGATTTCCGCCTGGCCAAGGGCAACGGCGAGATCATGACCAGCCGCGTGTCGGTATTCTTCAAGGATGACCTGCTGGATCACGTCGAAGGCGGCCAGAACCTGCCCACCGAAAGCGAATACCTGACCCTGATCACTGACGCCAAGGTCGGCGCCAAGGCCAGCTTCAGCGACAAACCCAAGGACGACAGCGAGATCAAACCGGCCTCGCCGGTGGCGCCTTCCTCGGCCACCAACAAGTAAGCCGGGCCAGACCTGTCCTTCGCACTTCTTCCTTCCGAGTTTCACATGACTGCATTGAATATCGCCGTGGCCGGCGCCTCCGGGCGCATGGGCCGCATGCTGATCGAAGCCATCCTCAACGCCGAGGGCCTGAAGCTCTCCGGCGCCCTGGATACGCCCGCCTCGCCCACCATCGGGACCGATGCCGGCCTGTTCCTGGGCAAGACCACCGGCGTGGTCATCGAGCCCGACCTGGCGCGCGGCCTGGCCGGCGCAGATGTACTGATCGACTTCACCCGCCCGGAAGGCACGCTCAAACACCTGGAATACTGCGCCGCCCATGGCGTGAAGGTGGTCATCGGCACCACCGGCTTCGAAGCCGAAGGCAAAGCGGCCATCGCCGAATTCGCCAAGCGTACCGCCATCATGGCCGCACCCAACATGAGCGTGGGCGTCAACGTCACGCTGAAGCTGCTGGAACTGGCCGCCAAGAATTTCTCGCACGGCTACGACATCGAAATCATCGAAGCCCATCACCGCCACAAGGTCGACGCCCCCTCCGGCACTGCGCTGAAGATGGGTGAAGTCATCGCCGATGCGCTGGGCAAGAAGCTCGACGACGTCGCGGTTTATGCACGCGAAGGCGTCACCGGTGAACGCGATCCGTCCTCCATCGGCTTTGCCACCGTGCGCGGCGGCGACATCATCGGCGACCACACGGTGCTCTTTGCCGGTATCGGCGAGCGCATCGAGATTTCGCACAAGTCGTCCAGCCGCGTCTCGTACGCCATGGGCAGCCTGCGTGCCGCACGCTTCCTGGCCGAGAAGGACACCGGCCTGTATGACATGCAGGATGTGCTGGGCTTCAAGTAAGCCGAGCCCGCCACCACAGGAAATGCCCGACGCTGCCGCGCCCCACCAGGTCCGGCAGCGAATTTTTTTGGGGGCCGCCGCTCCAAGCGACTCTCCCCCAGCCAACTTTCATTGACTCCCTGCCGCCAGCGCGGCGTCTTTCCCGAAAGCACCTACCATGGAACAGAACGTTGGATTTGCCCACTATTGGGCCCAAGGCGATGCCGTTTCGCACTCGGTGGCCTACCTGCTGTTGCTGATGTCGATCGCCAGCTGGTTCTACATCCTCTCCAAGGCCTGGGCCGCCTGGCGCATCCGCCGTGGCAGCAATGCCCTGGAACAATTCTGGCAGGCCCCGACCCTGGCCGACGCCACCGCCGCCATGCAGCGCCTGGACAGCGAACAGATCTACACCCCCATGGCCGAACGCGCCGCTGAAGCGGCCGACATCGGCACGCGCCAGCAGGGCACGCCCTCGCTCAACGCCGCCACCGATCCGGGCGAACTGATCACGCGCACCCTGCGCCGCGAAATCAACCGCGTCTCTGCGCGCCTGGAGCGCGGCCTGACGCTGCTGGCCTCGGTCGGCTCGACCGCGCCCTTCGTGGGCCTCTTCGGTACCGTGTGGGGCATCTACCACGCGCTGGTGGCGGTCTCGGCCAGCGGCACGGTGCAGATCGACAAGGTTGCCGGTCCCGTGGGCGAGGCGCTGATCATGACCGCGCTGGGCCTGCTGGTCGCGATCCCGGCGGTGCTGGCCTACAACGCCTTCACCCGCATCAACCGCGTGGTGCTGGCCGAACTGGATGGCTTCGCGCACGACCTGCATGCGTACCTGACCACCGGCGAGCGCGTCGGCGGCATGCGCAAATAATTTTTCCGACACCCGATCCGAGAGGAGTCCCACATGAGTTTCGGCGGATTCAACGACAACCAGAACTCGGCCCCGATGGCCGACATCAATGTCACCCCGATGGTGGACGTGATGCTGGTCCTGCTGGTGATCTTCATCATCACCGCGCCCATGTTCACCCACGCCCTGAAGCTGGACCTGCCCACCGCGCAGTCCAACCCGGCCCCGGAAAAACCGGAGACCATTACCCTGGGCATCGATGCGGCCGGCAAGCTGTACTGGAACGACCAGCCGGTCAGCGAAGCGGACATGGATGCGCGGCTGGCCACGGCTGCAGCCAGGAAACCGCAGCCCGAGCTGCAATTGCGGGCCGACAAGTCGACCCGCTATGAAATGATCGCCGAAGTGATGTCAGCCGCGCAGGGTGCGGGGCTGACCAAGCTGGGTTTCGTCACCGATCCCAAGGGCGGCGGCAAGAGCAACAGACAAGCAAACTGAAAGAGAGCAGGCATGGCCACCGTACAACTGGCGGGCGACCGCATCACCGACTGGGACAGTTTCCATACCGAGAGCGCAGCCGCCTTCGGCTTCCCGGATTTCTATGGCCGCAACATGGATGCCTGGGTCGATTGCCTGTCCTACCTGCGCGATGAGGACGGCATGTGCAAGTTCAGGCTCAAGCCCAAGGAAGTGCTGACCATCGAGATCAGCCACAGCGCCGACCTGCACAAGCGCCTGCCGGACCTGGTGGAAGACGTGGAATTCTGCTGCACGGCCATCAATGACCGCTGCGAGGATTACGACGAGCCGCCGGTCATTGCGCTGGTGTGGAAGTGATATTGCCGTTTTCCATTCATCTACTCCATCGCTGCGGCGGCCCTGATTGATCTCCCAAAGAGATCAATCACTCGCCCCGTTGATCAACGATCAGTCGATCAGTCGATCAATTCATCCCCATCATAAAACGGATACGGCCCATCGAATTCCCCGATGAAGGCCGTATGGCTGACCAGGCTCCCTGCAGCCGCATCCCACCAGTGCAACTGGAATCCCGGCGGCTCCATCACGAAGCAGGAAGGCGCTTGCGGATCCAGGTCCAGCTGCACCTGGTGTGACACGCCCGGACAGGTCGTGGCCAGCGTCCCGGCAAAGCGCCGCTGGATCGAACGATGCAGGTGCCCGCACAGGATGCGCTCGACCTGCGGGTGCTTGCGCACCACCGCTTCCAGCGCCTGTGGATTGGCCAGGCCCATGTCATCCATGTGGCCGATGCCGGTGGTGAACGGCGGATGATGCATGGCAATCACGGTCGGACGCTCCGGCTGCTGTGCCAGCACCTCATCGAGCCACAGCAGGCTGGAGGCGGCCAGCTCGCCACCGCTGGCGCGCGGGATCACGGTATCGAGCGCGATGATGCGTACCGGATGGTCTTCGATCACATACTCGATGCGCTCACCGCCCTGCTGCAGATAGGCGTGCTCCGGGAAGGCCGCGCGCAGCGCATTGCGCTCGTCATGGTTGCCCGGCAACAGGTAATAGGGCATGGCCAGCGGTGCCAGCAACTCACGCAGGCAGGCATATTCGGAGGGCTTGCCGAAGTCCACCAGGTCGCCGGTGATGACCAGCACGTCCGGCTTCTGCTTCAGTGCATTGACTTGCCGCACGCAGCGGCGCAGTGCTTCGGCGGTATCCACCACGCGATAGGATTTCTTGCCATCGGTCTTGATGTGCAGGTCGGAAATCTGTCCCAGGATCATGCGGTCTCCTTCTCGGCGCGCGGCGCCAGTTTTACCAGTGCCTCGGCCGGCACGCGGATGGCGATCTGCTGCCCGGCTTCCCACCAGCCACGGCGGCTGGTCTCGGCGATGATCGGCCGCTCCGTGCCGATCTCGATTTCAAAGCGGGTGCGGTCACCCAGGAAAAACGTGTTGAGCAACTTGCCGCGCACGCACTGGCCATCGGCTTCGGTGATGTCCGCCACCTGCACATCCTCGGGACGGAACATGGCGCAAGCCTCCTGGCCCTGGCTGGCGGCATCGAGCTTGTCGAGCAGCGGCAGGCTACCGGTGGGCAACAACAATCTATCTCCCGAAACGATACCTTGCACGCGATTCATCGCGCCGATGAAATCGGCCACGAAGTCATTGGCGGGATGATAGTAGATTTCCTGGGGGGTACCGATCTGCGAGATCTTGCCGCGCTCCATGACCACGATGCGGTCGCCCAGCGCCATGGCTTCGCCCTGGTCGTGGGTGACATAGATGGCGGTGATGCCCAGGCTGCGCAGCAGCTTGTTGAGGTCGCTGCGCACGGCTTCGCGCAGTTTGGCGTCCAGTGCCGTGAGCGGCTCGTCCAGCAGCAGCACGCGCGGCTCCATCGCCAGTGCGCGGGCCAGTGCCACGCGCTGCTTCTGGCCGCCCGAGAGCTGGTCCACGCGACGGTGCGAGAGGCCTTGCAGGTGCACCATCTCCAGCAGCCGTTCGACCCGCTCGGCACGTTCGCCGGCCGGGATCTTGCGGATCTTCATGCCGTAGGCGATGTTCTCGCCCACGCTCATGTTGGGGAACAGCGCATAGTTCTGGAACACCATGCCCACGCCACGTTTTTCAATGGGCAGTGCGGTCACGTCTTCATCGCCGAAGAACACGCGCCCGCCTTCATCGGGAAACTCCA
This sequence comes from Herbaspirillum sp. CAH-3, assembly GCF_009668275.1. Classification (NCBI taxonomy): domain Bacteria; kingdom Pseudomonadati; phylum Pseudomonadota; class Betaproteobacteria; order Burkholderiales; family Oxalobacteraceae; genus Herbaspirillum; species Herbaspirillum sp. CAH-3. Next base: position 56,533 of record NZ_VSWE01000023.1, read on the forward strand.
GCCCGGCGATCATGCGCAGCGTGGTGGTCTTGCCGCAGCCCGAGGGGCCCAGCAGGACCAGGGTTTCACCGGGATGGATATCGAGGTCCAGCGGCTGCAGCGCGCGGGTGCCATTGGCAAAGGACTTGGCGCATTGCTGCAGGCGGATGGAAACGGCTTCTTGCTTGGGCTTCATAGACTGACTTTCTTGCGTGTTGCCTGGGTCGCCCACTGCATGCCGATCAGGAGCGGAATGATCATGAAAAAGAAGATCAGCGTATAGGCCGATCCCACCTCCAGCCGCATCGATGCATAGGCATCGGCCAGGCCCACCGGCAGGGTCTGGGTCAGCGGCGTGTGCAGCATCCAGGTGATATTGAATTCGCCGATGGACAGCGTGACCACCATCAGCGCCCCGGCCAGGATGCCCGAGGCGGCATTGGGAATGACGATGCCGAAGAAGCGGCGCATCCGCCCCGCCCCCAGGCTGGCAGCGGCTTCTTCCAGCTGGGCCAGCTGCGAGGACTGCATCACCGCCAGCACCGGGCGCACCATGAAGGGCAGCGTGAAGATCACGTGGCCGACCAGGATGAAGAGGATGCTGGCGCGGAACTCGCGCAACTGGCCGTAAGCCATGATGAGCGCCAGTGCGGTGGCCAGGCCCGGCACGGCCACCGGCATCATGAGCAGCTCCTCGATCACGCGCGCCAGGCGGCTGTGTCCGCCGCGATAGCGCGCCAGCATGTAGGCCAGCGGCACACCGGCCACCAGCGTCACCGCCAGGCAGGCCAGCGCAATGATGAGCGAACGCCAGATGGTGGGCTGGTACATCTCCCACACCTGCGCCACCCAGCGCAGCGTGAGCCCGCTGGACAAGCCGACGAAGAAATTCTCGGTCACGCCGGCCAGCATCGACAGCACCACCGGTACCACCAGGAAGGCGCACACCAGCAGCGTGAATCCCAATTGAACGTAAAAACGCAAACGATTCTGCATGGCCACTCCTCAAGCCGCTGCGGCCACGCCGCTGCCGGTGAGCGAACGCGCCAGTGCCAGCACCGCCCAGGTGATCACGCCCAGCACGATGGACAGCGAGGCCGCCGTGGCAAAGTTGGCATAGCCGGTAAATTCGTTGTAGATGGTCATGGGCAGAACATCGATATTGGCCGCCAGCGTGAAGGCCGTACCGAAGGCGCCGACGCTGGTGGCAAAGCAGATCGCGCCCGAGGAAATGAGCGCCGGCAGCAGTGCAGGCAGCACCACGTGCAGCAGCACCTGCCAGGGCTTGGCACCGAGCGAACGCGCGGCTTCTTCCAGCGAGGGATCGAGTTTTTCGGCGGCAGCCACGACGGTAAGGATCACGCGCGGAATCGAGAAATACAGGTAACCCAGGAACAGCCCCGCCAGCGAATACGCAAACACCAGCGACTCACCGAAGAGCCAGGTGGTGAAGGCGCCGATGAGACCCTGGCGCCCCGCCAGCATGATGACCATGAAGCCGACCACCACGCCGGGAAACGCCAACGGGAAGGTCAGCATGGCCAGCAATGCCGACTGGCCAGGAAAACGATTACGTCGCAGGAACAAGCCGACGAACACCGAGATGGCCAGCGTGGCGACCGTGACCACCGCCGACAGCACCAGCGTGGACACCAGGCTGGTGAAGTAATGGCGGTTGGTCAGCACCGACAGGTAGGCCATCGCGCCGTCCGGCCCCGAGGCGCCCACGCCGACCAGCCGCACCATGGGCAGCAGCCAGAAGGCGCAGAAGATCGTCAGGCCGGGAACGGCGAACCACAGCCACACGCCATTGCCCGCCGAGCGCGCACGCGCAGCCGCTGGCCTGACGGGGACGGAGGAGATCATGCTCTTCATGCTTGCTCCTGCGATCTGCATTTAACGCACTTCAGCCAGGTAGCGCTCGCCGAACTTGCGCTGGGCTTCGGCCATCTTGCCGTAGTCCACCGACTTGGCGCGGGCGTATTCGGCAGCCGGCAGGAAACGCGCTTCCGCTTCCTTGGACATGGCCGATGCACGTACCGGACGCAGGTAGGCGTTGGCCCAGATGGCCTGGCCCTGGTCGGACAGCAGGAAGTCCAGCACCTTCTTCGCTTCGGCCTGGTGCGGTCCGTTCTTCACCAGCGAGACCACGTAGGGCACGGTGACGGTACCTTCCGAGGGAATCACGAAGGCCACGTTGGCGTGGTCCTTGTACTTGGCGCGGTAGGCGTCGAAGTCATAGCCCAGCAGGATGGGGATTTCACCCGAGATCAGGCGCGCATAGGAGGTCTGCTTGGGGACGATGGGCTGGTTCTTCTGCAGGTTCTTGAAGTAGCTGATGGCCGGCGAGAAATCGTCGAGGGTGCCGCCCATGGCCTGGTTGATCGCCACCGCGCCGACATAGCCGACGAAGGCCGAGGCCGGGTCGAGGTAGCCGATCAGGCCCTTGTATTCGGGCTTTTGCAGGTCGGCCCAGGACTTGGGCACGGGCTTGCCCTTCAAGGCATCGACGTTGACCATGATGCCCATGGTGCCGGAATGGATGGTGACCCAGTAGCCGTCAGGATCCTTCAGTCCGTTGGGGATGTCGTTCCAGTGGGCCGGCTTGTAGGCGGCCACCAGGTCCTTGTTCTTCGCTTCGATGCCGAAGGACACGCCCAGGTAGGTGAAATCGGCCACCGGGCTGGCCTTCTCGGCCGTCAGCTGGGCCAGGGCCTGGCCGCTGTTCTTGTTGTCGGGCGGCACGGTGATGCCGGTCTTGTCCTTGATGGCCTTGATCTGCGCGGCCCAGTCAGCCCACTCGGGCGGACAGTTGTAGCAGATCGCGGTCTGGGCCGAAGCGGCCAGGGAAGCCGACAGCAACAGCGCGCCGGCAGCGGTTTGAATAACACGTTTCAGGAACATGTCAGATCCTTTCCTAAGGGTTGAACAACGAGGGCACAACAAATTCTTCAACGACATCTGCATCAGCAAGAGGCCGGCGCGGGCGGCGCCACCGATCCCCCCTCGCGCAAGGCATGCGGGAGGATGTGGCGCACCCCGGCGATGACCGGCACCGGCGTCTCCACAGGCAGGGACGCAGCAACAGCAGCAACAGCAGCAGGCAGCGCGCGCTCGATGGCATCGACCAGGGTACGCAAGGCGACATCGCCGATCTGCTCGGAAGGCTGCACCACGCTGGCCAGCACCGGCTGCATCAGCGCCCCGACAGGGATGCCGTCGAAGCCCATCACCGAGATATCGCCCGGCACCTGCAAGCCCAGTGCGCGCAGGTCGCGCATGGCACTCAGGGCCAGCAGGTCGTTGGAACAGAACAGGGCCGTAGGGCGATGCCGCGGGTCGGCCATCATCTGCTGGTAATCGGTGGCGGCAGTGAGCGTGTGGCGCTCGACCTCGATGGCCGGCAGCGGCGCCAGGCCGGCGGCTTGCATGGCATCGAGATAGCCGCAGTAGCGCTGCATGGCGCGGTCGGAGGCATTGAAGCGTCCCGAGAGCATCTGGATGCGGCGATGCCCCAGTGCGATCAGGTGGGTGACGGCATCGCAGGCGGCGGCGCGGTTGTCCACCGACACCGAGGCGCGCTGGATGGCGGTCCCGGCATCGGCCGCCGCCAGCTGGTTGTAGGCCAGCACGAAGGGAATGCGCTCGCGCTCCAGCAAGTCCAGAGTGGCATTGGCACCGGCATCAGCCACCGTCAGGATCACCCCATCGACGCGATGGCCCAGCAGCAGCTCCACCGCCGCCGATTCGTCTTCGGGCAGGTATTCGGTGGTGGTGAACATGACCGAGTAGTCCAGCGCGCGTGCCGCCAGCTCGATGCCTTGCAGGCATTGGGCGAAGACCGTGTTGGACAGGGTCGGCACGACCACCCCGACCGTGCGCGAATTGCCGGCGCGCAAGTTGCGGCCGGTGAAATTGGGACGGAAGCCCAGCTCGGCAATGCTGCGGTGGATCTTCTCGGCGGTCTCCGCACTGACCGAGCCGGGCTTGTTGAGCAGCCGGGACACGGTGGCAATGGAGACGCCAGCCAGATGGGCAACTTGTTTGATGGACGGACGCACGGGGTTTCCGGGGCAAATGAAAACGATTTCATGATGACGCCCGATTGTTACGCCCTCATGACCATCAAACCATGAGGAATGTGAACGAAAACCTCAACCACGCTGGATCTTGGCGACATTCCATCCCCCATGGAACGAAGCGATCAAATTCAAGCCAATATCGATAAAAAATTGCTTTTTCACAATTTTTCGAGATTTAACAAGAAGTCTTTCGAGAACACGCCGCGCCGCCTCTGCCGGTGGTTTCATACGTCACGCCAGCCCCCATGCTGGCCGGCACACCATTCCAGTCCGTCGCCCCCTCGCAGGCGGGAACCGTGTAGCTGCTATCCCTGCTGCCGCCTGCTCAGGCACAGGGGTCTTGGCCCGCCTCTTTACGGAGGCGGGCTTTTTTTGCGCCTGCCGGGTAGCCGGGGCGCAGGGTACGGGCCGCAATGCCGCGCCGGGGCAGTGAGCCGGTATAATGCAGGGTTTCGAATTGCAATCCGAATTGCGATCCCTTCCCAACCGAATTCCATCCGTATCAGCCCGTCATGCAAGATAAATACAGCCCAGCCGAAGTCGAACAGTCCGCACAGCAGCACTGGAACGCCATCGACGCCTACAAGACCGTCGAAAACGCCCGTGACAAGGAAGGCCGCGACAAGAAGAAGTTCTACGCCTGCTCGATGCTGCCCTATCCCTCCGGCAAGCTGCACATGGGCCACGTGCGCAACTACACCATCAACGATGTGATGTACCGCTACCTGCGCATGAACGGTTACAACGTCCTGATGCCCATGGGCTGGGACGCCTTCGGCATGCCCGCCGAAAACGCCGCCATGGCCAATGGCGTGCCGCCGGCGCAGTGGACTTATTCCAATATTGAATATATGAAGTCGCAGATGCAGTCGATGGGCCTGGCCATCGACTGGTCGCGCGAAATGACGGCCTGCCGTCCCGAGTACTACAAGTGGAACCAGTGGATGTTCCTGAAGATGCTGGAGAAGGGCATCATCTACAAGAAGACCGGGACCGTGAACTGGGATCCGATCGACCAGACCGTGCTGGCCAACGAGCAGGTCATCGACGGCCGTGGCTGGCGCTCGGGTGCCGTGATCGAAAAGCGCGAGATCCCGATGTACTACGCCAAGATCACCGACTACGCCGACGAACTGCTGGAACACGTCGAGACCAAGCTGCCCGGCTGGCCCGAGCGCGTGCGCCTGATGCAGGCCAACTGGATCGGCAAGTCCACCGGCGTACGCTTTGCCTTCCCGCACCAGATCAAGGGCGCGGACGGCCAGCTCATCAACGATGGCAAGCTGTTCGTCTTCACCACCCGCGCCGACACCATCATGGGCGTGACCTTCTGCGCCGTGGCCCCGGAACACCCGCTGGCCACGCTCGCCGCAGAAAACAATCCGGCCCTGCAAGCCTTCATCGCCGAATGCAAGCAAGGCAGCGTGATCGAAGCCGACATGGCGACCATGGAAAAGAAGGGCATGCCCACGGGCCTGTTCGTCACCCATCCGCTGACCGGTGAGCAGGTCGAAGTCTGGGTCGGCAACTATGTGCTCATCACCTACGGCGACGGCGCCGTGATGGGCGTGCCGGCGCATGACGAGCGCGACTTCGCCTTCGCCCGCAAATACAATCTGCCGATCAAGCAGGTCATCGCCGTGGAAGGCAAGACCTACTCCACCGAAGCCTGGGAAGAATGGTACGGCGACAAGGAAGCCGGCAAGACCATCGCGTCCGGCAAGTACGATGGCCTGGGCTACCAGGCCGCCGTCGATGCGGTCGCCGCCGACCTGGCCGCACAGGGCCTGGGCGAGAAGAAGGTGACCTTCCGCCTGCGCGACTGGGGCATCTCGCGCCAGCGCTACTGGGGCACCCCCATCCCCATCATCCACTGCCCGGATTGCGGCGACGTACCCGTGCCCGAGAAGGACCTGCCGGTGGTGCTGCCGGAAGACTGCGTACCGGACGGCAGCGGCAACCCGCTGAACAAGCATGAGCAATTCCTCAAGGTCGACTGCCCTTGCTGCGGCAAGCCGGCGCGCCGCGAAACCGACACCATGGACACCTTCGTGGATTCGTCCTGGTACTACATGCGCTATACCTCGCCGGGCAGCAACGAGGCGATGGTGGACTCCCGCAACGATTACTGGATGCCCATGGACCAGTACATCGGCGGCATCGAACACGCCGTGCTGCACCTGCTGTACGCGCGCTTCTGGACCAAGGTCATGCGCGACTTCGGCCTGGTCAAGTTCGACGAGCCCTTCACCAACCTGTTGACGCAGGGCATGGTCTTGAACGAGACCTACTATCGTGAAGACGCCGCCGGCAAGAAGACCTGGTACAACCCGGCCGACGTGGACCTGTCCTTCGACGACAAGGGCCGTCCGGTCTCGGCCGTCTTGAAGGAAGACGGCCAGCCGGTGATGATCGGCGGCACCGAGAAGATGTCCAAGTCCAAGAACAACGGCATCGACCCGCAAGCCCAGATCGACCAGTATGGTGCCGACACGGCGCGCCTGTTCACCATGTTCGCCTCGCCCCCGGAGCAGACCCTGGAATGGTCCGGTGCCGGTGTGGAAGGCGCCAACCGCTTCCTGCGCCGCGTCTGGGCCTTCGGCTACAACAACGCCGCACGCATTACCGCAGCCGGTGCGCTCGATGCAGCCCAGCTCGACGATGGCCTGAAGACCCTGCGCCGCGAAGTGCACAAGGTCCTGCAGCAAGCCGACAACGACTTCAAGCGCATCCAGTACAACACCGTGGTTTCGGCCTGCATGAAGATGCTCAACACGCTCGAAGCCGCCAAGCCTGCTGCCGGCGCAGCCGGTGATGCAGTGATCTCCGAGTGCTTCTCGATCTTCCTGCGCGTCTTGAATCCGGTCGCCCCGCACATCACCCATGTGCTGTGGCAGCAGCTGGGCTATGCCCAGGCGCAGGGCGACATCCTTGATGCGGCCTGGCCGCAGGTCGATGCGGCCGCGCTGGAACAGAGCGAGCTCAAACTGGTGGTGCAGGTCAACGGCAAGCTGCGCGGTGAAGTGACCGTGCCGAAGGATGCCGACAAGGCCGCCATCGAAGCCGCCGCGCTGGCCAACGAAGACGTCAAGAAATTCCTGACCGGCGCACCGAAGAAGGTGATCGTGGTGCCAGGCAAGCTGGTCAACATCGTTGCCTGATACGGCCCAACCTTAACGACGGAACTCCATGCACGCTCAAGTCCAACTCAAGCGTTTCTCGCAATGGCTGCTGCTGGTGGCTGCAGCCGTGATGCTCACGGCCTGCGGCTTCCACCTGCGCGGTGCGGCTGACCTGCCCTTCAAGACCATCTACCTGGGCTTTGGAGCCAACTCGGCGGTCGGGGTCGAACTCAAGCGCAACATCGAGGCCAGCGGTGCCAAGGTGGTGGCCGATCCCAAGGACGCCGAAGCCAACCTGAAGGTGCTGGCCGATTCCCGCGACCGCCAGGTGCTGACCTTGAACACCAACGGCCGCGTGCGTGAATTCGCACTGTTCCAGCGCTTTACCTTCTCGGTCACCGATGCCAAGGGCGTCACCGTGATTCCGCCGACGGCCATTACCCTGCGCCGCGTCATCACCTATGACGAGAACCAGGAACTGGCCAAGCAGGCTGAAGAAGTGCTGCTCTACCGCGACATGCAGTCCGACCTGGTGCAGCAGATCCTGCGTCGCCTGGCGGCCTCCAGGACGGCCATCAAGAACGAGAAGGAGGCGGCCGAGTCGGATTCCTGACCGGCTCCGCAATCGCCATGCAACTGCGCCACGACTCCCTGGACGCCCATCTCGGCAAATCGCTGGCCCCGCTTTACGTGATCGCCAGCGACGAGCACCTGCTGGCGCTGGAAGCCGCCGACAAGATCCGCCGCAGTGCCCGCGCCAATGGCTATACCGAACGCGAGGTGCTGGTGGTGGAGCGCAGCTTCAAGTGGGGCGAACTGCTGGCGGCCAACCAGTCGCAATCGCTGTTCGGCGACAAGAAGCTCATCGAACTGCGCATCCCCACCGGCAAGCCCGGCAAGGATGGCGGCCAGGCCCTGCAGGATTACGCCGCCAATCTCTCCCCCGACAACCTGACCATCATCAGCCTGCCCAAGCTGGACTGGGCCACCCAGAAGGCGGCCTGGGTCGGTGCCCTGCAGCAGGCGGCGGTCTACATCGACATCCCGCTGGTGGAACGCGCGCAGTTGCCAGCCTGGATCGGCAACCGCCTGGCGGCGCAGCAGCAGAGCGCCGACCGGCCCTGCCTGGATTTCATCGCCGACCGCGTGGAGGGCAACCTCCTGGCCGCGCACCAGGAGATCCAGAAGCTGGCCCTGCTGCATCCGCCGGGCAAGCTCAGTTTCGAACAGGTGCAGGATGCGGTCCTGAACGTGGCGCGTTATGACGTCTTCAAGCTCAACGAAGCCATGCTCTCGGGCGACATCGCGCGCCTGACGCGCATGATGGACGGCTTGAAAGGCGAAGGCGAGGCGCTGCCGCTGGTGCTGTGGGCGGTCACCGAAGAGATCCGCACCCTGCTCAAGCTCAAATCCGGCATGGCCCAGGGCAAGCCCGTGGGCGCGCTGCTGAAGGAATACCGCATCTGGGGCCCGCGCGAACGCCTGATGGAACCGGCCCTGCGCCGCATCAGCCTGGCCACGCTGGAACAGGCGTTGCAGGAAGCGGCCCTGGTGGACCGCATGGTCAAGGGCCTGCGTGCCCGCAGCTTTGCCGGCGACCCATGGGACGCCTTGCTGCAACTGGGCCTGAAGCTGGCACGCGGACGCTGATCCGGCCGCACACCGTGCATCGAACAACGAATACCGAATACCCCACATCGAACCCGCCGCGTGCATCGCGCCCCGGAGAAAACAGCATGGAAAACATCGACCTCTACATGAACCGCATCGGCCAGCAGGCCCGTGCCGCCTCGCGCGCCATGGCGCGTGCCGATACCGCTGCCAAGAACCAGGCGCTGCTGCTGATCGCTGCCGCCATCCGCCGCGAGGCCGATGTCCTGCGCGCAGCCAATGCGCTGGACCTGGACGCAGCCCGCGCCAATGGCCTGGCCGAGGCCATGCTGGACCGCCTGACCTTGTCCGACAAGGCCATCGCCACCATGGCCGAAGGCCTCGAACAGATCGCCTCCCTGCCCGATCCCATCGGCGAGATCAGCAACATGAAGTACCGCCCCACCGGCATCCAGGTCGGCCAGATGCGCGTGCCGCTGGGCGTGATCGGCATCATCTACGAGGCCCGTCCCAACGTGACGGTCGACGCCGCAGGTCTGTGCATCAAGAGCGGCAACGCCACCATCCTGCGCGGCGGTTCCGAAGCCATCCATTGCAACCAGGCCCTGGCCAAGCTGGTCAAGGAAGGCCTGGCCGGTGCGGGCCTGCCGGAACAGGCCGTGCAGGTAGTCGAGACCACCGACCGTGCTGCCGTGGGTGCGCTCATAACCATGCAGGAATACGTGGACGTGATCGTCCCGCGCGGCGGCAAGGGCCTGATCGAGCGCCTCATGAAGGAAGCCAAGGTGCCGATGATCAAGCACCTCGACGGCATCTGCCACGTCTACATCGACGACAAGGCTGACACCCGCAAGGCGCTGGACGTGGCCTTCAATGCCAAGTGCCATCGCTACGGCACCTGCAACACCATGGAAACCCTGCTGGTATCGCGCAACATCGCCGCCGCGATCCTGCCGCCGCTGTCCGAACTGTATCGCGTCAAGGAAGTGGAACTGCGCTGCGACCCGGAAGCCGCCGAGATCCTGGCCGGCTATCCGCTGCTCAAGGCGGCCACCGAAGAGGATTGGGACACCGAATACCTGGCCCCCATCCTGGCCGTGAAAGTGGTGGCCGACATGGATGAGGCCATCGAGCACATCAACCGCCATTCTTCGCAGCACACTGACAGCATCATCACCGAGGACTACACGCGCGCCATGCGTTTCCTGCGCGAGGTGGATTCGGCCTCGGTCATGGTCAACGCCTCGACGCGCTTTGCCGATGGCTTCGAATACGGCCTGGGTGCGGAGATCGGCATCTCCAACGACAAGCTGCATGCACGCGGCCCGGTGGGACTGGAAGGACTGACCTCGCTGAAGTACGTGGTGCTGGGCCAGGGACAGGTCCGCCAGTAACTCATTTCGGAAGAACGCAAATGCTGACTCGCTTAAAAGTTAGGGGTTTCAAGAGTCTGGAAGATATCGACGTTGCCTTCGGACCATTCACCTGCATCGCGGGTACGAATGGCGTGGGCAAATCCAATCTTTTTGATGCGATTCTGTTTCTGAAGGATTTAGCGGACAAGTCAATCATTGAGGCCGCCAACCGGGTCAGAAACCGGGATGGTCACAACCGCAGCGATATCCGTTCTTTGTTTACAAAAACGATTTCATCTCAGGCGGAAGAAATCGAATTCGATGCAGAGTTCATTGTCAGCCCAAAGGTGATTGATGACTACCGCAGGGAAGCCAGCCCCAAGGTCACCTATTTGAAATACAACCTGGTCCTGAGGTATCTGCCGGCCACGGACAAGGGCCCAGAAGGCATTGAGCTGACGCGAGAGGTACTGACCTTCGTTCAAAAGGGTGAGGCACGAAATAGACTTGGCTTCGAACATAGCAAGGAGTTTTTTGATTCCGTTTACCACGGCGGGAGCAAAATCAATTTTATTTACACGGATGTCGAAGACGGCCATCCGGTTCTGAAAGTCAGACAAGACCAGAAAGGTGGGAATCCCGTCACCATTCCGATTGCAAACACTGAGAGAACCGCACTGAGCGGCATCAACAGCATCGATCGTCCGACGGCTCTGGCGGCCCGTCGCGAAATTCAGTCCTGGACTTTGTTGCAGTTGGAACCCTCTGCATTGCGCCGTCCTGATGACTTTGTCTCGGTGAGTAAAGTCTCCTCTATTGGCGAGCATCTTCCGGCAACGCTATCCCGGTTGGAGAAGATCGCCGGAAAGAATGCAGAGATTGCAAACGAATTGGCCAATTTGCTTCCCGACGTCGCCAATGTCTCCGTTGACATCGACGAGCCTCGTCAGTCGAAGACCTTGTATCTGGAAACCACGACAGGGATCAGGCATGAGGCCAGAGCCTTATCGGACGGGACATTGCGATTTCTGGCCTTGTCGATTATCGGAGCGGACTCCGACAGCGGTGGCGTCATCTGCCTGGAAGAGCCTGAAAATGGCATTCACCCCGCACGAATTTCCGCGATGATTCAATTGCTGTACCGAATGACGGCAGATCCTCTTGTACCGGTCGATAGCACGGATAATCCTCTTCGACAGGTCATCATCAACACCCATTCTCCATCGGTGATTGAGAAAATTGTCACTGATGATCTGGTCGTTTCACAAGCCATCAAGAAGGACGGTGCGCAGCTTTCGCGCTTTACGGCGGTCACGCAAACTTGGCGTGAAGCCGCAATGTGTGGAGCTGGCCATCCCCCGATAGGCTATGGCGCATTGCTGGACTTTCTCAACATTGAGGATTCTGAAGATCAAATCGAAGAGGGAAAAACGGTACGTCATTACTTGAAACATCAGCTTGGCATGATCGGACGCTAAGGGGACAGTGAATTGATTTCGTATACGCTATTGGGTGATGGAACGTCCGACGCTGCCCTGATGCACGTTATCGATTGGGCCATCGCTCAACAAGATCCTGCCATTGGCATCACGCCCCAATTTGCTCGTCATCTTGGACCCGTCGGAAGCGAACTATCGGAGCGAGTATCGGCGGCAATCCGTGCTTATCCTTGCGATGTCTTGTTCGTGCATCGTGATTCGGAAAGTGAGTCACTGGAAAAGCGCCAATCTGAGATTGCATCGGCTTTTACGGAATTGACCCACAGCTATGTCCCGATCATCCCAATGCGTATGACGGAAGCGTGGCTGCTCAGCGATGAGCATGCAATTCGCTCAGCAGCCGGAAACCCCAATGGAAGAACCGGACTTGGCATTCCCGGCAAAAGAGAATGGGAAAGAACAAAAAATCCCAAACAGATTTTATTTGATGCGCTCAAAGCAGCTTCCGAACGGAATGCACGTGCCTTGAAGAAATTTTCACCCGACAGGCAACGCTTGCGCGTCGCTGAACTCACCACCGACTTTTCCGGTTTAAGAGGACTCGCTTCATTCGATCAGTTTGAAGCGACGTTAAAGTCCAAGCTCTTTGGAGAAAAATAGCATGCTCTGGATCAAAGCCCTGCACATCGTCTTCATCGCCTCCTGGTTCGCCGGCCTGTTCTACCTGCCGCGCATCTTCGTGAACCTGGCGCAGGAGACCGACCTGGTCGCGCGCGAACGCCTGCTGGGCATGGCGCGCCGCCTCTACCGTTTCACCGGCATGATCTCGCTGGTGGCGCTGGTGCTGGGCGTGTGGCTGCTGGCCCTCACCTGGTCGTTCTGGAAAGGCCCGGGCAATGGCTGGCTGCATGCCAAGCTGTTCCTGGTGGTGCTGGTGATCGGCTACCAGCACGCCTGCGGCTCGCTGCTGAAGAAATTCGAACACGGCAAGAACGTGCGCAGCCACGTCTGGTATCGCTGGTTCAACGAAGTGCCGGTGCTGCTGATGCTGGCCATCGTGATCCTGGTCGTGGTCAAACCCTTCTGATCATTCTGCAACTAACCCAGCAGTCTTCGTCCGCTGCATTCCACACTCATCCTTCCGGAGCCGGTCATGAGCAAAGTCTGTGAGTACTTCTTCGCGCCGCATTCACCGTTCGCCTACCTGGGCCACGATCGTTTCGTCGCCCTCGCCGAAAAATACCAGGTACAGATCCTGCCCAAGCCTTTCGACCTGTCCAAGATCTTCGGTGTCTCCGGCGGCCTGCCGCTGGCCAAGCGCGCACCGCAGCGCCAGGCTTACCGCTTGAAGGAACTGGCACGCTGGAGCGAATTCCTGGGCAAGCCCATGGTGCTGCAGCCGACCTATTTCCCGGTCAACAGCGACAATGCGGCGCGCCTGATCATCGCCACCCAGCTGGCCCACGGCACCGCCGCGTCCTTGCGCCTGACCGGTGCCATCATGCGCGCCGTGTGGGAAGAACAACGCAACATCGCCGACCACGACACCCTGGTGGCCATCGCCAATGCCAATGAACACGACGGCGCAGCCCTGCTGAAGTCGGCCGAAACGGCCAGCGTGCAGGCCGAATTCGACCGCTTCACCGATGAGGCCAATGCCGCCAGCATCTTCGGTGCACCGTGGTACGTCTACGACGGCGAAGGCTACTGGGGCCAGGACCGACTGGACTTCGTCGAGCGCGCCTTCGCGAAAGGCTGAGCGGCCAGCGTACAATGACGCCGGACTGCGCAGCGAGCCGCGCAGTCCGGCTTTTTTCATTTTTGTTACTTTGTTTTCCAACGGATAAAAGGTACTCCCATGCAATCTCCCGACACCAACTACTCTTACTTCTGTCCCTGCCCGCGCGGCCTGGAAGCGGCCCTGGCCGACGAACTCAACGAGATCGCCCAGCACGCCGGTCCCGCCGCCAACCTCAAGGTGCACAACCAGGTGCCCGGTGGCGTGCACTGCTCCGGCACCCTGCTGGCGGCCTACCAGATGAACCTGCACTCGCGCATCGCCAGCCGCGTGCTGCTACGCATGGGACATGGTTCCTACAAGAACGAGAACGACATCTACGACCTCACCCTGGCGCAAGCCTGGGAGGACTGGTTCAAGGTCTCCCACACCATCCGCGTGGACCTGACCGCCGTGAAGTCGCCGCTGCGCAGCCTGGAGTTCAGCACCCTCAAGATCAAGGATGCGATCTGCGACCGCTTCCTGGACCAGTTCAAGCTGCGTCCTTCGGTGAACACGCGCACCCCTGACATGCGCATCGCCGGTTTCGTCGATGCCCACAATTTCACGGTCTATCTCGATACCTCCGGCGAGGCGCTCTTCAAGCGCGGCTGGCGCGAAGAAACCGGTGACGCGCCACTGCGCGAAAACCTGGCGGCGGGCCTCTTGCGCACCGCAGGCTGGAAGCCGGGCGTGCCGCTGTTCGATCCCATGTGCGGTTCCGGCACCATCCTGGCCGAAGCCGCGCAGATCATCGCCGGCGTGCCGCCGGGCGCACGCCGCCGCTTCGCCTTCGAGAAGTTCAGCAACTTCGATGCCGATGCCTGGTTCGCCATCAAGGGCGATTTCAAACCCAATCCGATTCCGACCACGCCTACGCTCTTCGGCAGCGACATCTCCGGCGACATGGTGGAACTGACCCGCAAGAACCTGGTGCGCGCCGGCGTGCACTTCGAGGTACCGCTGAAGCAGATCGAAGCACAGGAAATCAAGCCGCCGGTCGATGCCGAGGGCAAGCCGCTGGTCGGCATCATCCTCTCCAATCCGCCTTACGGTGAGCGTATCGGCGTGCGCGGCGACCGCGCCTTGCCGACCGAAGAATTGTTCGCGCAGTTCTTCAGCGCCTTCTCCAGCACCTTGAAGCAGCGCTTTGCGGGCTGGAGCGTATTCCTGTTCTCGGCCGACCTCGGCCTGCCCAAGCTGATGCGACTGAAGGAAGCCCGCAAGACGCCGTTCTTCAACGGTGCCCTGGAATGCCGCCTGTTCCGCTTCGACATGGTGGCCGGCTACAACCGCCGCGAGGAAGCCAAGCCGGTCCCGCGCGACAGCGAAGACTGACCCTCTCCGGCGCGGGTGGATTGTCAACCTTCCCAAGACAATCCATCCCGCCGCAGCCGGTTTATCCGGCCTGCGTTCTTCCCTACAGTGTGGACTTGGACAATGCCGTTGCGCACGCAAGATAAAGCGCAACGCTGGCCATCCTTCATCCACTCCACACTTTTCCGGGATCTCCATGACCACCGTTACCGTCAACACCCGCGCCGACTACGCCGCCTTCCTGCTGCGCGTTACCATGGGCATTTTCTTCCTGGTCCACGCCGGCCTGAAACTGTTCGTCTTCACGCCCGCCGGGACCGTCGGCTTCTTTGCCTCGCTGGGCGTACCAGGCTGGTTCGCCTATCCGGTCATCGCATTGGAAGTGGTGGGCGGCATCGCGCTGGTGCTGGGCTTCTACGGCCGCTGGCTGGCCCTGCCGCTGGCCGCCGACCTGCTGGGCGCGATCGTGCTGGTGCATGGCAAGGCCGGCTTCTTCTTCACCAACCCCAAGGGCGGCTGGGAATACCTGGCACTGTGGATCGTCGGCCTGATTGCCGTATTCCTGCTCGGCGATGGCGCCTTTGCCCTCAAGCGTGAAGCGCCGCGCCCATAACGGCGCCCGCCTCCGACATCGCCGGGCCGCGCGCCCGGCGTCAATGTTTTATATCATTCAGCGCATCAGCCAAGGAGTTCTATCATGTCCACCAGCAACGTCACCGACAGCTTCACCACCCTGCCTTCACTGTTCGTCTCGCACGGCTCACCCATGCTGGCCGTGGAACCGGGCCGCACCGGCCCGCTGCTGGCGGGCATCGGTGCGGCGTTGCCGCGTCCGCGTGGCATCGTGATGGTGTCGCCGCACTGGGAGACCTTCACGCCGCGCGTGGGCAACCAGGCCAAGCCGCGCGTGATCCATGATTTCGGCGGCTTCCCGCAGGCGCTGTATGAACTGGACTATCCCGCCCCCGGGGCACCGGCGCTGGCCGAGCATGTGGCGCAGCGCCTGCGTGACGGCGGCCTGCCGGCCAATACTGATGGCGGCTGGGGCCTCGATCACGGGGCCTGGGTACCACTGCGCTATCTCTACCCGCACGCCGATGTGCCGGTGATCCAGCTCTCGCTGCAATCACAGCAGCCCCCCGAATATCACTATCAGGTCGGCCGCCTGCTGGCGCCCCTGGCCAAGGAAGGCATCCTGCTGGTCGGCTCGGGCAGCTTCACGCACAACCTGCGCGAACTGCGCCGCAACGAGATCGAGGGCGGCGATGCGCCGCATACGCTGGAATTCCTGCGCTGGTTCCTGGAACGCATGCAGGCCGGTGACCTGCAGGCCCTGTTCGGCTACCGGACCACGGCCCCGCATGCCGTGCGCACGCATCCCAGCGATGAACACCTGCTGAGCCTGTTCTTCGCCATGGGCGCAGCCGATGACTGGACCCAGCTGGTTCACCTCGACAGCGGTTCGACGTATCATAGCCTGCGCATGGACGCCTTCGCCTTCGGCACCGGCTCCCGCCTGCTGGCACAACTTCCGGCAGCTGCCTGAGCGGCCGTCTTTCCGGACGGCGCCAGCGCGGCGCCATCTGGGGAAAAGACAAGTTGAACAAACTGCGCGAAATCGAATGCTTCATCGCCGTGGCCGACCTCGGCAGCTTCGTCAAGGCGGCCGATGCGCTGGGCATTTCCAAGGCCGCCGTCTCGCGCACGGTACTGGAACTGGAAGCGCGCCTGGGTTCGCGCCTGATGCAACGGACCACGCGCCGGCTCTCGCTGACCGAAGCCGGCAGCCTCTATCTGGAACGCTGCAAGCAGATAGTTGCAGCATTGGAAGAAGCCGATGACCTGCTCCTGGCCGGCAGCGCCAAACCCGCTGGCCTGCTGCGCATCAACGCCCCGGTGACCTTCGGTATCCTGCATCTCGCACCGCTGTGGCCGATCTTCCTGGAACGCCATCCGGAAGTGGAACTGGACATCACCCTGTCGGACCGCATCGTCGACATCATCGATGAAGGCTACGACCTAGCGATCCGCATCGCCCGGCTGGCCGATTCCACGCTGATCCACCGCAAGCTCACCAGCACCAGCCTGCCCATCTGCGCTTCGCCGGCCTACCTCGAAGCGCACGGCACGCCGCGCCATCCACACGAACTGGCGCAGCACCAGGTCATCAGCTACAGCTACAACCACGGCAAGGACGAGTGGCAATTCAGCGGACCGGAAGGTCCGGTGAGCGTGCGCGTCAATGCACGCATGCACGTCAACAATGGCGACAGCTGCGTGCAGGCGGCGCTGGGCGGCATCGGCATCACGCGCCAGCCGACCTTCATGATCGACCAGTACCTGCGCAGCGGGCAGCTGGTTCCCATCCTCTCCGATTACACCGCGCCGGACCTCGGCATCTATGCGGTCTACCCCAGCCGCGCGCATCTCCCGGCCAAGGTCAGGGCGATGCTGGATTTTCTGTCCGAAGCCTTCGCGCAGGTGCACTGGTCCGGACCGACCGAGGCCTGATCGCCTGATCGCCTGATTGCCTGATCCCTCGGCGATAGCAACGCAGAGGTTCTCGCAGCGCGCCCACGCCCTCCCGCAGGCTGGCTTGAACGGCAGCCATGCATAATTTTCATGCATCCTCACACAAGCTTGCAGGCTCGTCTTGCGAACGCTGCACTGGCGCGCAATTGCAGTGGAGCAGACCGGGGCATGCGATTGCGGCTCGCTTTCCGGCGGGCCTGTCCGGGCTGAAACGCCATTGACACACCGTCTTCTATCGTCGACATTGACCATATGGCGAACGCTTTGTCCATATATTGAACAAAGTCCCGATTCAATAGAAGAACCTCAGGAGACCCCCCATGACTGCCAACGGCACCCCCATGCCCGCCGACCAGAAGATGAAGCCCTACCAGCTCCCCAACCCCAAGGAAGCGCCGCTGGAAATCGTGGTCAATCCGGCCGTGCCGGAGGACGAACGCATCTGGGTGCCGCAGGCGGAGAACGTGTGGTTCCGTCCGCTGTGCCTGAATGTCTCGCAGGGCTACTGGACCAACCTGCTGCGCGTGCGCAAGTCCGGCGTGCTCTCGCGCCACCGTCATCCGGCACCGGTGCATGGCATGGTGCTCAAAGGCCGCTGGCGCTACCTGGAACACGACTGGATCGCCGAACAGGGCAGCTATGTCTTCGAGCCGCCTGGCGAGACCCACACCCTCTACGTCCCTGAAGACGTGGAAGAGATGATCACCTACTTCCACATCACCGGCGTGATGTTCTATTGCGATCCCTGGGGCAAGTTCGAAGGCTACGAGGATGTCTTCACCAAACTCGACATGTGCCGCAAGCACTATGAAGCGGTTGGACTGGGCAGCGATTACGTCAATCGCTTCGTGCGCTGAGGATGCATGAAATGACTTATTCCCGCGCCTCCCATGACTTTGCCGACTGCGTGGCCGTGGTCACCGGCGGCCATGGCGGTATCGGTGCGGCCATCAGCGCACGCCTGGCCGCGGGCGGCGCGCAGGTGGTCGTCTGGGACCAGCAGCATGACGCTGCCTCGCCCTATCGGCAAGAAAGCCTCGACATCACCGATGCCGCTGCGGTCATGCAGGCCGCACAGCAACTGCTGGCCGAGACCGGACGCATCGATTTCCTCATCAACAACGCCGGTTACGCCGGTCCTACCGTGCCACTGGACGAGTACGACGTCGCCCAATGGCACCGCATCGTGCAGGTCAACCTGATGGGCGTCTTCCATGCCTGCCGCAGTGTGACGCCGGCCATGCGCGCAGCCGGACGCGGACGCATCGTCAACATCGCCTCGCTGGCCGGCAAGGAAGGCACGCCCAATGCCTCGGCCTACAGCGCTGCCAAGGCAGGCGTCCTGGCGCTGACCAAGTCCCTGGGCAAGGAGCTGGCCGAGACCGGCGTGCTGGTCAACGCCATTGCACCCGCGGCCGTCAAGACCGCGCTGCTGGAGCAGATGTCGCCGGAGCATGTGCAGACCATGATCGCCAAGAGCCCCATGCATCGCCTGGGCACGGTCGATGAGGTCGCCGACATGTGCGCATGGCTGTGCTCCGGGTCCTGCAGCTTCAACACCGGCGCCGTATTCGATCTTTCGGGCGGGCGCGCAACGTACTGAGTGGCTTGCCGCTCGACCACACGAATCATCCGGGCAAGCAAGGATCGCATGCCGGGGCAGGCAGAAGCAGCCCAGGCCGCGCCGGAGGAGCAACACGCAGGGACGGACTCCACACCGTCCTCAAGACCGCATCCTTGCATGACGCTTCGGCCATGTCATCGACAGCGAGCTCCGCAATAGACGGAGCCGGCACGAAGCACGCCAATGGCATTGACTCATTCACACTGGAGACGTAACCCATGGAAGTCCAAAAGGAAAAGAGCCCCCGGCTCAAACGCATACAGCTCGTGGCACTGAGCTTCCTCATGCTGGCAGGCATCGTCAACTACCTCGACCGCAGCACGCTGTCCATCGCCAACCACTCGGTGAGCCAGGAGCTCAACCTCTCGGCCTCGCAGATGGGCCTGTTGCTGTCGGCCTTCTCGCTGGCCTATGCCTTCTCGCAATTGCCCATCGGCGCCATGCTCGACAAGTTCGGGGCGCGCGTGATGCTGGGCGCGGGCATGTTCATCTGGTCGGTGGCACAGCTGGCGGGCGGCTTCGTAAGCAGCCTGCAGCAGTTCCTGGTGGCGCGGGTGTTCCTCGGCCTGGGTGAGGCGCCACAGTTCCCGGCCGGTGCCAAGGTGGTCTCGGAATGGTTTGCCATGCGCGAGCGCGGCGGGCCGACCGGCATCTTCGTCGCCTCCTCCACCATCGGACCGGCGCTGGCGCCGCCCATCCTCACGATCCTGATGCTCTCCTTCGGCTGGCGCATGATGTTCGTCATCATGGGCGTACTGGGCATCGCCGTGTCGGTGGGCTGGTACCTGTTTTACCGGAATCGCAACGAAGTCCAGCTCACGCCCTCCGAGGTGCTGTACCTGGCCGATGACCATGACAACGACCCCAACGCCAATGCCAAACTGAGCTGGTCCGAATGGAAGAGCCTCTTCACCTATCGCACCACCTGGGGCATGCTGTTCGGCTTCATGGGCGTGATCTACATGGTGTGGCTGTACCTCACCTGGCTGCCCGCCTACCTGGAACATGAGCGCCATCTCTCCATCGCGCGCACCGGCTGGGTGGTGGTGATTCCCTACATCTTCGGCACGCTCGGCATGCTCTCCTCGGGCTACATCGCCGATGGCCTGATGAAGCGCGGCATGCCTGCCATCCGCAGCCGCAAGTGGCCGATCTGCGCGGGCTTGATCGGTGCCGGTGCCTTCACCATTCCGGCCGCCTATACGCCCAGCACCACCATGGCCATCGTCTACATCTCGCTGGCCATGGCCTTCGTGAACATGGCTTCCGGTGGCGCCTGGGCGCTGGTCTCGGTGGCCATTCCGCGGCGCCTGGTGGCATCGCTGGGCAGCATGCAGAACTTCGGCGGCTATCTCGGCGGCTCGCTGGCACCGGTCATCACGGGCGTGGTGGTGGACCAGACCCACTCCTTCGTCAATGCCCTCCTGATCAGTGCCGCCGTGGCCTTCGCCGCCGCGCTGGTCTACATGTTCGTGGTGGACAAGCCGATCGAGGCACAGGCCGCCTGAGGCAAACCTTCACCCGTCAGTAGCCTGACCCGATGCCGCCGCCCGTGGGTAGCGGCATCCAGCCAGTCTCCTGCCACTCACCAGAAGGAATTTTCATGAGCTTCATTCCCGACCTGCTCCGGGGCAAGAC
This sequence comes from Herbaspirillum sp. CAH-3, assembly GCF_009668275.1. Lineage (NCBI taxonomy): Bacteria > Pseudomonadati > Pseudomonadota > Betaproteobacteria > Burkholderiales > Oxalobacteraceae > Herbaspirillum > Herbaspirillum sp. CAH-3. Next base: position 77,009 of record NZ_VSWE01000023.1, read on the forward strand.
CGCCCTCGTTACCGGCGGCACCCAAGGCATAGGCGCGGCCGTCGCACGCCAGCTCGCCGCACTGGGCGCACACGTCATCGCTGCCGGCCTGCCGCCCTTGGCGCATGCGCCATTCGAGGGCAGCGGCATCACCTTGGCGGAAATGAACGTAGCCAGCGAAGACAGCGTGCGCGCGGTGCTGGCCAACATCACGCAACTCGATATCGTGGTCAACTGCGCCGGCATCATCAAGCGCGGGGAAGAGCTGGAGACCGAGGTCTTCGAGCAGGTCATCGCGGTCAACCTCACCGGCACCATGCGGGTGTGCGCTGCCAGCCGCGAACTGCTCAAGCAATCCGGGGGCTGCATCGTCAATACCGCCTCCATGCTCAGCTTCTTCGGCGGCGGACTGGTGCCGGGCTACAGCGCCAGCAAGGGCGGCGTGGCGCAGCTGACCAAGTCGCTGGCCATCGCCTATGCGGCCGACGGCATCCGCGTCAATGCGGTGGCGCCGGGCTGGATCGCCACCCCGCTCACGCAAGCCCTGCAGGACGATCCCGTACGCGCCGGGCCGATCCTGGCGCGCACACCGCTGGGCCGCTGGGGCAAGCCGGAAGACATCGGCCAGGTGGTCGCTTTCCTGTGTTCACCGGCGGCCTCCTTCATGACCGGTGCCATCGTGCCGGTCGATGGCGGCTATCTGGTGGCCTGACGCCACCGCAACGCTTTCACGTGCAATGCCATTTGCCCGCGCCGGCTCCAGACGGCGCGGGATTTTTTGCAGGTGGGCTCGGCTATAATCTGGCCCGAAATCAGTACGGAATTCTGTACGGATTTTCGTACTGAATCTTGTACGCAATCCTGCCCCTGTCCTTGATCCACTCCTGCCCCACGATCCCGCGCTCATGCCCGACCACGACAAACAAGCTGACGACAACAAGATCGCGGGCACTGCCGCCTTCTCCAAGTTCATGGCGGTGCTGCAGCTGATCGCCGACCAGGAAGCGCCGCTCTCCATCGCGCAGCTGGCGGCGCTGTCGGGCTATCCGCGCCCCACGGTCTATCGCATCCTCGGTGCGCTCATGGCCGAGGGCATGGTGGTGGAGAACCCGCGCAGCAAGCAATATGAAGTCGGACCGCGCCTGATCCATCTGGCCAGCCGCGCCTGGGACCGCAGCGACATCCGCACCACGGCCATCGAGCCGTTGCGCCAGCTGCGCGACATCACGCGCGAGACCGTGCACCTGGCCGTGCCCAGCGACCACAGCATGGTCTACATCGAGAAACTGGAAAGTCCGCAAGCCGTGCGCATGGATTCGCGCATCGGGACCCGCGTGACCTTGTATTCGAGTTCCGTGGGCAAAGCCTACCTGGCCGCACTGGAACAAGTGCAGCGCGAACGCCTGATGCGCGCGCTGCATCTGCAAGCCTTCACGGCCAACACGCACACCACGCTGGAGGCCCTGCGCGCCGATGTCGAAGAGACCCGCACGCGCGGCTATGCGGAAGACCGCGAAGAGAACGAAGCCCAGATCTTTTGTTACGGCGCCGCCATCATCGGTGCGGATGGCGTACCGGTGGCCTGCGTGAGCGTGAGCATTCCGCTGTATCGCCGCCTGGCCGATGCGCAGCAGGCCTATGTGATGCCGCTGCTGCAAGCCTGCGCGAACATCTCGCGCAAGCTTGCCGGACCGGGCTGAGTCCGGTCCGATTCTTGCCGCACTGCCCGCAGGCGATCAGGCCTCGGGCGGCAATTCCACCTTGTAGATTTCCTTGCCGTCGGTGTTGTGCAGCGTGACGGTGAGGGTCTTGCTCTTGGCGTCGATCTTGCCGATGCCGAAGAACTGCAGCAGCTCGGCCGGCGAGCGGTTCTGCTTCATGTCCGCCGGGATGCTGACGAAGCGCACGTCCGGACCGAAGGTACGATCGATCTCGCCCGGCCCGAAGGTACCGGCATTGATCGGGCCACCGACGAATTCCCAGAAGGGCTTGAAGTCGGTGAACTGCGCACGCTCGGGCGCATAGTGCGTAGCCGAGGCGTAGTGCACGTCGGCCGTCACCCACACCACGTTCTTGATGTCGTGCCGCTTGATGAAGCGCAGCAGTTCGGCCACCTCCAGCTCGCGCCCGGAGGGCTTGCCGTTGTCGGCATTGGCCCAGGCCTCGAAGGTTCCCTTGGGCACATCCGGGTTCAGGTCCGGCACCACGATCGACAGTGGCATATCGCTGGCGATGAGCTTCCAGGTCGAGCGCGAACGCAGCAGCGCCTGCTTGATCCAGCGCATCTGCTCGGGGCCGAGGAAGTCGGCGTCGTGGCCGCCCTTCTGGCGGTTGGGAGAATTGCTGCCGCGATAGCTGCGCTCGTCCAGCATGAACACCTCCAGCAGCGGACCGTGGTTGAAGGCGCGATAGATGCGGAAGGGATCGGCGCTGTCGATGCGGAAGGGATTGTGTTCGAACATGGCCTGGCGCGCGCGGGCCGCCAGCACGTCGATGTTGCGTTCGTCGTAGCGCTTTTCGGCCGCACCGATCAGCTGGCCGGGATACCAGTTGTTGCGCACCTCGTGGTCATCCCACTGCACCAGGAAGGGCACCTCGGCGGCGAAGCGGCGCTTGTTGGCGTCCAGCATGTTGTAGGCGAAGTTGCCGCGATAGTCGTCCAGCGTCTGAGCGACCTTGGACTTGGCCTCGGTGACCACGTTGCGCCACAGCGTTCCGTCATCCAGCTTCACTTCGGCCTGGATAGGACCATCGGCATAGATCTGGTCGCCCGAGTGGATGAAGAAATCCGGACGGAAGCGACGCATGCTTTCATACACCCGGTAACCGCCCCACTGTTCATTGATGCCCCAGCCCTGGCCGGCTTCATCGCCCGAGAAGGCGAAGGTGATGTCGCGCGCCTGGGCATGCGTGGCGGCGGGCACCATGAGGCTGCCGGTCAGCGGCTCGCTCAGGGCCGATTCATGCACCAGATCCTGGAAGCGCACACGGTAGTAGATACGCTGGCCTGCCGGCAGGCCGCGCAGGTCGACGCGGGCGGTGTAGTCTTCGCGCGCCAGTGCGGTGGGACCGGCGATACGCACGGGGTTGCTGAAATCCTCGCGGGTGGAATACTCGACCAGCATGCGCGCATTGCGGTCGGCGCGCGCCCAGACCATGGCGCTGTCGCGGGTGACGTCACCGCTCATGATGCCGCCGGGGAATTGCGGACGCAGGCGCTCCGAGGTGACGATGGCCGGGGCGGCAGAAAAGGCGGCCGGCGCGGCCAGGCTGGTGGTGGCGGCCACTGTCGTGAGGGCGCTGTCGCGCAGGAAGCGGCGGCGGCTGTGGTCGGCTGGCGGGTTGCGGTCTGGCATGGCGACTCCTGTGAGGATGAGGGTGAGGGAAACGGTGACGAAGAGACGGGGGGCTTGCAATCTAGCAACCGAATATGACCGTCCGATGAAACCCTGCTGACCATTCCTGACCGCAAAGGAAATGCGGCCCGCTTCTCGTAAAAAATGCGGCCCTCGGGCCGCATGGTTTTGCCTCTTTGCGGTGGACGGTGTCGGGACCAACCCCTGCATCACACCCTCTCAACGACCTTGGACCCTGCTGCAAGATCGCTCACCGGAAATCCGTGGATGCCGAGATCGTTTCCCATGCATCGATTTCCTCAAGCATCAGCGCCAGCTTTTCGCGCACCAGCTTGACGGCGTCGCTGCCCAGCAGGAGATGCACCGGTGCGTCGGCATCGCCGGCCATGTCGAGGATCACCTGTGCCGCCTTGGCCGGGTCGCCGAGCTGGTGCCCGCTCTTGGCCTGGCGTGCTGCGCGGATCGGGTCGATCACTGCATCGTAATCCGCCAGGCTTCGGGGCGAACGCACCATGGAGCGTCCCGCCCAGTCGGTACGGAAGGAACCGGGTGCCACAGCCGTGACCTTGATGCCGAACGCTGCCACTTCCTTGGCCAGGGTCTCGGAAATGCCTTCCAGGGCGAACTTGCTGCCGCAGTAATAGGCAATGCCCGGCATGGTGATGAATCCGCCCATGGAGGTGATGTTGATGATATGGCCGCTGCGCCGCGCCCGCATGGAGGGCAGCACGGCCTTCATCATGGCTACGGCACCGAACACGTTGACATCGAACTGGTGCCGCATCTCTTCAAGCGAGGATTCTTCGAGCGCACCTTCATGGCCATAGCCGGCGTTGTTGACCAGCACATCCACCGGAGCCAGCTGCCCGGCCACCTCATCAATGGTAGAGAAATCGGTCACGTCGAGGACGATGGCCGTCGCGCATCCGGGAGCAAGCTGCTCGAATTGCTCTTTGGCGGCCTCATTGCGTACTGTGCCTGTTACTGAATGGCCGGCCTGCAGGGCAGCATCCGCCAGCGCCCGCCCAAAGCCCGAGCTCACGCCCGTAATCAGGAAATGCAATGTCTTGGAAGTTTTCATGGGAATCCTTGTAGTCCTTGATGGCAGACTCTCCGGGAGGCTGGAGCAGCTTCCCGACGGAGAGGACGATGGCTGCCATCATAGGCAGGCTCCCGTCGATCCACCATGTCGGTTAGCATGTGGTGTTTGCCTAAAACTATGAGATCGCTCATGTCAGGAAGTACGAAGAAATCCGGGCAGAAAAATTCGAATGCCCATCAACGCATGGTGAAGCTGCTCACTGAGCTCGCCCCTGACGAAGGCTACAACCTGTCGCCGCTTCCGGATGTGCGCTTCCTCAGATCCAACCGTGCACTGAGTGAAACGCCGGTCCTCTACGAGCCGGGCATCGTCGTGGTCGTGCAGGGACGCAAGCGCGGATTCCTGGGCGGGCAAACCTATCTCTATGATGCGCGGCACTACCTGGCTGTGTCGGTGCCCGTGCCCTTCACGATGGAAACCGACGCCAGTGCGAAGGCGCCCTTGCTGGCGATCTATTTCCGGCTGGATTTCCAACTGCTGGCTGAAATCCTCTTGCAGATGGATGATGCCGGTCTCTCCGCCCATCCGCAGACCATGTTCGCCACCAGGATGGATGCGCGGATGTCGGCCTCGGTATTGCGTTTCCTGGAGGCCATGCGGGTGCCGATGGAAGCCAGGATCTTGGGCCGGTCGCTGGTGAAGGAGATCTACCTGCGGGTACTCACGGGCAGGCAAGGTGCCTCCATGCGCGCCGCGCTGCGCAATGACGGGCAATATGGAAAAGTGGCCAAGGCCATCCGGAAAATTCACGCCGCCTATGCGGACAAACTGGATGTGGAACAGCTCGCGCAGGAGGCGGCCATGAGTCCGCCCTCCTTTCATGCGCATTTCAAGGCGGTCACCGCCACTTCGCCGATGCAATACCTGAAATCGACCCGCCTGCATCAGGCGCGCCTGCTGATGCTGCGCAACGGCCTGACGGTAGCCGAAGCCAGCGCGCGCGTCGGCTATGAAAGCGCTTCCCAGTTCAGCCGCGAATTCAGGCGCCTCTTCGGCCTGCCACCGACGCAAGAGGTCGCGCGCATGAAAGAAGCGTATGCGCTGCCCGAGCCTGAACCGTCGGCGATGTTCGTGTCATCGCATTAGGCGGGGTGGAACGCCTTGCCAACGTTGCGGGGTTCTAGGGCCTGTTCACATTCAATCTGTGAGATGCGTTGCCCCCAGAAGGCGTGGTGGCAAGGCGCGCGTCAGGGCTGGTGGTGGTGCCACCAGCCCTGACGTGCAACGCGGCCAGCGCGCCTTCTGGGG
>NZ_VSWE01000024.1:0-75362 GCF_009668275.1 Herbaspirillum sp. CAH-3
TGGAGGAGTGGTGTCACCTGCTGCCGGAGAGTTGGTTCCGTCTGCTGCTGGTGGCGTGGTGTCACCTGCTGCCGGAGGTGTGGTTCCGCCTGCTGCTGGAGGTGTGGTTCCGCCTGCTGCCGGAGGCGTGTTGTCACCTGCTGCCGGAGGGTTGGTTCCGTCTGCTGCTGGTGGCGTGGTGTCACCTGCTGCCGGAGGTGTGGTTCCGCCTGCTGCCGGAGGTGTGGTTCCGCCTGCTGCTGGAGGTGTGGTTCCGCCTGCTGCTGGAGGCGTGGTGTCACCTGCAGCCGGAGGCGTGGTTCCGCCTGCTGCTGGAGGCGTGGCGTCACCTGCTACCGGAGGTGTGGTTCCGCCTGCTGCTGGAGGTGTGGTGTCACCTGCAGCTGGAGGCGTGGTGTCACCTGCTACCGGAGGTGTGGTTCCGCTTTCTGCTGGAGGCGCGGCTCCGTCTGCGGAAACTGTTCCGTTTGCTACTGTTGGTAGAGTTATTGACTGTGTCAACTGTGCACCGGCTGGCATGCTAAGGACTGGGCCCAGCGTCAGCAGTACGGCAGCGTAGAGACTCTGCTTGCGCAGACCACCAGGCGACATCGTTTCGACCCGCTTGGTCTGCTTATTTTGCTTCTTCATCTTGCCATCCTAGATTTTGGGCGGATGCCATTTCAGATTGAAATCTGTATTCCACCCTTGTTTTATCCCTCCCTGCCTACCGGCTTTAACCGATTTATGTAGAGGCGCATTGTCTTAGGGAGGATGACATTTCAGTCATTGTCTATTGGTGCAGATCGAGCAAAAGAAGCGTCCGTTTTCATGAGTCTGAGAAGACGCGATCGCGAGGAAGAGAAGAGGGAGAACAGCCCGGCAGACTGGCCGGAAAGACAGGATGATCAGCGCACCTGGGCAAAAGTGCCACACAAAAGAAGAATAAAAAAAATCGCCGCATGCATAGCTGCACGCGGCGATTTGAAGGTAAGGATCAATTCAGATGACACGAGCCGGAGCAACCCTGTCAGCTAGCAAATTTCAGAGCGCTTCCTCCGACCACCCCAACCCCAGCGCCTTCTGGATCCCCACAAAACTGCGCGTCAGATTGGCCTCGGCCTGCAACAGGTTCTGCTGCGCCGTGATCTGCTGGCGCGTGGTGTCGAGCACTTCGATCAGTGTACCGGTACCGGCCTGGTAACGCTGCCGCGCCAACACCAGCGCACGGTCGGCCGAGACCTTGGTGCGCGCGATGGTGGCCACGCTCACCCGCCCATAGCGGAAGCGCGAGAGCGCATCCTCGGCATCGCGCAACGCTTCCAGCACCGACTGGCGATACTTCATCTCGGCCTCGTCGCGCACCCGCTCGGCTTGCGTGACACGCGCCTTGGCGCGGCCAAAGTCGAGGAAATTCCAGCTCAGCATGGGCGCACCCAGCGCTGCAAAATCATCCAGGCGCGTCAGGTCCGATGGATGCGTTCCACCCAGCCCGATCACGCCAAACAGCTTCAGGCTGGGGTAGCGCGCCGCTTCAGCCTGCCCGATCTTGGCCGTGTCGGCCGCCAGCGTGCGTTCAGCAGCCCGCACATCAGGACGGCGACGCAGCAGCGAGACCGGGTCCCCCACCGCCACCTGCTGCGGCGGCAGCGGCACCGGGGCAGTGGCCGCCAATTCCACATCCAGCGTGCCCGGCTCCTGTCCCAGCAGCGTGGCCAGTTGATTGAGGTAGGCATCGCGCTCGGCCTGCAGCGGGACCAGGTCGGCACGGCTGGCATCAAGCTGGTTCTGCACGCGCAATTGATCCAGCGAAGAGGCCGTGCCGCGCTCGACGCGCTGTCCGGTCAGCTGAAGCATTTGCTCCTGCGCCTGCACCGCTTCCTGGCCCAGCGACAGACGCAGCTGGCGCTCGCGCAGGCTGATGTAGGCACTGGCCACCTCAGCGGCCAGGCTCACCTGCACATCCGCCAGCGAAGCCTGCGCCGCATCAGCGGTAGCGCTAGCCGCTTCCACCGCACGGCGGCGGGCACCGAAGAGATCGATCTCCCAGCTGGCATCAAAACCGACGCTGTAGAGATTGGCGCTGGTCGGCGAGCCATTGCCGGAACTGGCGCCGCCGGTCAGCGCGCCCAGGTTGGCCGGCGGCAGGCGCGCATGCCCGGCCAAGGCTGAGGCACCGACGCTGGGTGCGGCATTGGCCTGTTCCAGCGCCAGGCCAGCACGCGATTGCTGCAGGCGGGCACGCGCCACGCCCAGGTTCGGATTGGCTTGCAGGGCGCGCGCGATGAGGCTGTCCAGTTCGCTGTCGCCCAGCCCTTGCCACCACTGGTTGATCGGTGCGGCAGCATTGGCGCTGTCGCCGCCGCGCACGAAGTGCTGGGTGTGCGCCGCTTGCGGGGCGGCATCGGGCGGGCCGGCGTAGTCCGGTCCGAGGGCGGAACAGCCGGCCAGCAGCGCGGCGGCCGCCAGCGCGATCAGGTGCACGGCCGGGAAGGAAGAGGAAGTCTTGTCCATGTTGATCATCAATGAGAAGCCACCGGTGCGGCATTGGTCGGCAAGGGGCGCAGGAACAGCACCAGCGGAGTCACGCAGAGGATGGCCACGCCCAGCAGCCAGAACAGGTCGGCATAGGTCATGGTCAGCGCCTGCGCCTGGATGGTGGCGCCCATGAGCTGGATCGCCACATCCTGCCCGCCCAGCAGATGGCCTTGTGCGGCGATGCCGGACTGCACCAGGTCGGAATTGGCGTTGAGGCTTTCTTCGAGGCGGCGGCTGTGCAGCCACAGCCGCTGGTCCTGGATCACGGCGATGGCCGCCAGCGCCAGCGAGCCACCGAGATTGCGCGCGGCACTGTAGAGGCCGGACGCATCCCCTGCCTGCGACGGCGGCACCGAGCGGATCGCCGCCTGGTTCAGGAACAGCATCGCCAGCACCGTGCCGACCCCGCGCATCAGCTGGGAGGCCACGAAGGATCCGCCATAGGACAACGGGCTCAGGTCGGTCTCGATGAAGGCGGAGGTCGCCAGCAGCAGGAAGCCGGTGCCCACGGCAAAGCGGATATCCACCAGCCTCATCAGCAAGGGCGTGAAGGGCATCATCAGGATCATCGGCACGCCCGAGAGCAGCACGATCCAGCCCGACTGCAGCGAGTTGTAGCCGGCGATGCCGGAGAGGAACTGCGGGATCACGTACGCCGTGCCATAGAGCGCCACGCCGACGATCATGGCCATCATCACCACTGACCCGAACTGGCGGTCGCGCAGGAGCCGCAGCTGGATCACCGGATGGCGCGCACGCACCTGGCCGATGGCCAGCAGGATGAAGCCGAGCACGGAGGTGGCGGCCAGCCAGCGGATGTCGGGCGAGGAAAACCACTGCTCGCGCTCGCCTTCCTCCAGCACCACCGTGAGTCCACCCAGGCCCAGCGCCAGGCCGGCGATACCGAACCAGTCGGCCTCGGCCAGCTGCTCGAACTTGGGCCGTTCATAGGGAATGGCCACCAGCAGCAAGGTGATCAGGGCCGCCCCCACTGGCAGGTTGATGAAGAAGGCGTAGTGCCAGCTGACGTTCTCGGTCAGCCAGCCACCCATCACCGGCCCCAGCACCGGCCCCAGGATGGCGGTAGCGCCGAACAGGGCATTGCCGACCGGCTGCTGTGAACGCGGCAGGCGCGTAGCGATGATGGTCATGGCCGTGGGAATGAGCGCGCCGCCGGTGAAACCCTGCCCCACCCGGCCCACGATCATCATCGGCAGCGTAGTCGAGAGGCCGCACAGCACCGAGAACAAGGTGAAGAGACTGGCGGCAGTGAGCAGCAGCACCCGCAATCCCAGCAGCCGTTCCAGCCAGGCCGACATGGGGATGATGACGATCTCGGCCACCAGGTAGGCGGTGGCGATCCAGGTCCCTTCCGTGCCTGAAGCACCGATTTCGCCCTGGATGGTGGGCAGGGAGGAATTGACGATGGAGATGTCCAGCGTGGCCATGAGCGCGCCCAGCGTGCCGGCGGCCACCGCCAGCCAGGCGGCGGCGTCAGCCTTTTCCGGCTGGGCGCCCTGCCCTGCGGGCTTGGCGGGGGCGGCGCTGCTCACTGTGGCTCCTTGCGGGTGGCGTTGCTCTCGCTGTTGCGCTCGCGCAGCGCACGCAGTTCATCCTTGGCCGCGATGGTGTTGACTTCCACCGTCACCGACAGGCCCGCCACGAAGGCGCGGGTTTCTTCCGGCGTGGCATCGACGGCCACGCGCACGGGGACGCGCTGGACGATCTTGGTGAAGTTGCCGGTGGCATTCTGCGGCGGCAGCAGCGAGAACTGGGCGCCGGTGCCCGGCGAGAGGCTTTCCACATGGCCGTGGAATTCCACACCCGGCAAGGCATCGACCTTGATGATCGCGGGCTGGCCAATGCGCATGATGCCGATCTGGGTTTCCTTGAAATTGGCCGAGACGTAGAAACGAGTCGGAACCACGGTCATCATGCGCGTGCCGGGCGAGACGAACTGGCCGACACGAACCTGCTTGTCACCGATGCGGCCATCGACGGCGGCGCGGATTTCGGTGTAGCCGAGGTTGACACTGGCGGCGTCGTATTGTGCCTTGGCCGTCTCGCCCTGGGCTTGGGCCTGGCGCACCTGGGCCTGCAGCGAGCGCACCCGCAGCTGTGCGGCATCCAGCGCGGCGCGGCGTGCGGCGACTGCGCTGCGGGCCTGGGCCTGCTGGTTGCGCAAGGTGGTCAGGCGTTCACGGGTTTCGGCACCGGAGGCGGCCAAGGGCGTGTAGCGTTCCACTTCGGCGGTGGCGAATCGGGCATCTTCGTCGGCGGAGGCCAGTTGCGCCTTGGCCTGTGCAATGGCGGCCTGCTGTTCGGCCAGTTGGGCATTGGCGGCTTCCTCGCTGGCGCTGGCGGCGTCGATCTGGGCTTTGGCCTGGGCGGCCTGGGCGGAATAATCGCGCGCATCGATGCGCACCAAGGGCTGGCCGGCCTTGACGATCTGGTTGTCCGCCACCAGTACCTGGTCGACATAGCCGGTGACCTTGGAAGACACCGTCACGCTGTCGGCCTGGACGAAGGCGTCGTTGGTGCTCTCCAGGTACTTGCCGCGGAACTGGTAGTACAGCACCCAGGCCGCCACGATCAGCAGCACCAGCCCCCCCAGCGCACGCAGGATGAAGCGGGCCCGCGGACTCATGCGTTTCTTGGGAGCGGTGTTCTTGTTGCTGCCGGTGGTGGCGGCATCCGGCTGGGAAGGACTGGCTTCTGTATTGCTGGGTGTGCTGCTGGGTGTGGCGTCTGTCATCTTTTTTATCCTAATATCTGGGCGCGGAGGGCTGCAAACTGAATCAATACACTGGCTGAACTGTGTTGATGACGGGCAATACACTTCACACGCCAGCACCAATACAGTGGCAATACGGGGTCAATACAGCTTTCCCCAACCGAACGGGGAAATTAATGAGGTACCATATGATATGGTATCTGGAAAAATCATGTCTACAGGCTTTACAAACGATGACAGCAGCAGTGCCGCCGAGGCCCTGCGCGACTTCTACATCCGCTCGCACCGTACGCTGGACAAGCTCATGGCCGGCGAAGGCGCCTCATTGGCGCGCAACAAGATGCTCGGCCACATCGAGCGCAACAGCCCGGTGCGCGCGGCCGACCTGGCCACGGCCTTTGGCTTCGCGCCGCGCACCATCACCGAGGCCATCGATGCCCTGGAACGCGATGGACTGGTCCAGCGCACTGGCGACACCACTGACCGCCGGGTCAAATACATCGCTTTGACAGCGTCGGGCAAAGAAGTGCTGCGGGCCTCGGAGCCGGTGAAAAAAACCTTCATCGACGGACTGTTCGCTGCCTTGAACGAAAAAGAAATCGCGGCGCTGACCACTGTATTGGGCAAGCTCAACCATCGGTTGGCTGAATTGGAAGAGGTGGTTTCCTCAAATGCACCGCTGCCCGCCGCAACAACGGATGAGCTGCCCGCCAAACGCAGCCGCAAGAAAAGCTGAAACGACCGAACAGGCATAAAAAAAACGCTCCCGCAAAGGGGAGCGTCAGGCAGGCTGTGCGGCCAGATCGCTGGCCGCGTTCAGCGCAAAAGCATCACAGTTCGGCGAATCGATCGGTGGCCGCGATCAGCTGGTCGAGGATGCCGGGTTCGTTGTAGGCGTGCCCGGCACTGTCGATCAGGTGCAATTGCGAACCGGGCCAGGCCTGGTGCAGGTCCCACGCCGACTTGGCCGGGGTGGCCAGGTCGTAGCGGCCTTGCACGATCACGCCGGGAATGCCCTCCAGGCGCGAGGCATTGGCCAGCAACTGGCCCTCCTCCATAAATCCCTTGTTGAAGAAGTAGTGGTTCTCGATGCGCGCAAAGGCCAGCGCGAATTGCGCATCGTTGAAGGAATCGATCAGGCCTTCATCGGCCACCAGGGTGATGGTGCTGGCCTCCCAGCGGCTCCAGGCCCGCGCGGCCTGCAGTTTGGCCGCCTCGTCGTCGCCGGTGAGGCGCTTGCGATAGGCATGCACCAGGTTGCCGCGCTCGGCCGCCGGGATCGGAGCCAGGAATTCGTCCCAGCGATCCGGCACCATCCACGAAGCCCCTTCCTGGTAATACCAATCCAGCTCGGCCTGGCGCAACAGGAAGATGCCGCGCAAGACCAGTTCGGTCACGCGTTGCGGATGGGTCTGTGCATAGGCCAGCGCCAGCGTGCTACCCCAGGAGCCGCCGAAGACCTGCCAGCGCTCGATGCCCAGCAGTTCGCGCAGGCGTTCGATGTCGGCCACCAGGTCCCAGGTGGTGTTGGCATCGAGGTTGGCATGCGGCCGCGAGCGGCCACAGCCGCGCTGGTCGAACAGGACGATGCGGTATTTCTCCGGATTGAAAAGTCGGCGATGCGAAGGGCCGCAACCACCACCGGGGCCGCCATGCAGGAACACCACCGGCTTCCCCTTGGGGTTGCCGCAGACTTCCCAGTAGACCTGGTGACCGTCGCCGACATCAAGCAGGCCGTGGTCATGCGGTTCGATGGGAGGATAGAGTCCGCGCAGGGTGGCAGGAGCAGAAGTGGTCATCAGCAGATCCTTGAGGGTGAATGCAAAAGTTGCAGTATAGGATGGTCAGGACAAGAACGCAGCGTCGTCATTCCACCACGAGTTCCGGATTGTTCTTCACCTCGTTGAGCACGAAGAATGAACGCAACTGCCGCACGCCCGGTAGCCGCAGCAGCGTATTGGCGTGCAGGCGATTGAAGGCCTGCAGGTCCTTCACGCGCAGCTTGATCCAGTAATCGAATTCGCCGGCCAGCAGCAGGCACTCCTGCACGGCAGCGATCTCGCGCACCGCTTTCTCGAACTCGGCGAAGCTTTCAGGGGTGGAACGGTCCAATACCACGCCCACCGTCACCAGCACCGGCAGTCCCAGTTTCTCGGGGTCGAGGATGGCCCGCACTTCCTTCACATAACCTTCGTCCATCAACCGTTTGGTGTGGTTCCAGCAGGCCGTGGCGCTCATGCCGAGCTTCTTGGCCAGCTCGGCATTGCCGATGCGGCCGTCCTTCTGCAGCGCCTTGAGGATGCGCTTGTCCATGCGGTCCAGTGACATGATGAATCTTTCTCTGAATTCAGTTTTATCGCAATTTTCTTTGCATGAAATAATTTACATCGCTTTTTCATCACGAATCATGCCATAAATTCGGAAGCACCATTTTAATCCTCCGGCGTAAAGTTGATCCCGGCGATTCACCATGAATCGGACCAGATTCGGACCCCTTTCGACCATCCACCTGAACCGGAGCACTCCATGCTGGCACTCGACAAACTCTTCCCTCGCAAGACCCTGGGCTTCTTCCCTTCCCCCATCCACAAGCTGGAGCGCTTGTCCGCCATGCTGGGCGTGGAAGTGTGGGCCAAGCGCGATGACGTCTCCTCAGGCCTGGCCTTTGGCGGCAACAAGATCCGCAAGCTTGAATGGCTGGTGGCCGATGCCCTGGCCAAGGGCTGCGACACTCTGGTCTCGATCGGCAACATCCAGTCCAACCATACGCGCCAGGTCTGCGCAGCCGCCGCCGCCGTGGGCATGAAGTCCTATACCGTGCAGGAAACCTGGCTGGAATGGGATGACCCGGTCTACGACAAGGTCGGCAACATCCTCTTGACCCGCATCATGGGCGGCAACCCGATCATGGGCGGCTATGGCTACTCCACCACCGAGAAGGACACCTGGGCCCGCGCCCTGGAAGAAGTGCGCGCCAAGGGCGGCAAGCCCTATGCGATTCCGGCCGGTGCGTCGGACCACCCGCTGGGCGGCCTGGGCTATGCCAACTTCGCTGATGAAGTGGCGATGCAGGAACAGCAGTTGGGCATCTTCTTCGACAACATCGTGGTGGCGACCTGTACCGGTTCCACCCAGGCTGGCATGGTGGTCGGTTTCGCCGCCCAGGAAAAGCGCCGCCGCGTGATCGGCATCGACACCGCCGATGACGAAGCCATGACCCGCCGCGCCGTCACCAAGATCGCTAACGACACCAGCGAGCTGATCGCCGCCAAGGGCGGCAAGCGTGTGGTGGTGCGCGACGCCGACATCGAGATCATCCCCGACTACAGCGGCCCGGCCTACGGCCTGCCGAGCGAGCAGACCATCGCCGCCATCCGCACCGCCGCCGAGATGGAAGCCATGCTGACCGATCCGGTGTATGAAGGAAAATCCATCGATGGCTTGATCGACATGGCCAAGAAAGGCCATTTCAAGGGCCAGCGCGTGTTGTACGCCCACCTCGGCGGCGCACCGGCACTGAACGCATATTACAAGGCTTTCGAAGATCCGGAAAACCTGACCAAGCTGGCCCGCGAAGCGCGTTACAAGGAGTAAGCGGACTCGCCTGGACCAGGCGGATATCCAGGCAGCGCCCCTTGTCGCTGCTACGCTCTACACCAAGCCCGAGCCTGTTCCTGCAGGCCGGGCTTGTGTCGCTTTTGTGCGGCAAGTTCCCGCTGGCGAAGGCATTTTCGCCCCATGTGGCCACGCGCTTGATCGGCATCAAAGCCTGCAGAAAGCTTCACGCGTACCTTTCGGACATCCTCACTCGACAGGTAAAACACCGTGAAAAAAATCGTCACCCTTACTGCCGCCGTAGCCGCCCTGGCTTCCTCGTTCGCTGCTGCTCCCGTGTTCGCGCAAGAAGCGCAAAGCCCGTGGCTGGTGCGCGTGCGCGCCGTCAACCTGAGCCCGGATAACAAGTCCGACCAGGTCGGCGGCACCGGCGCCTCGGACCGCATCAGCATCAACAACAAGGTGATCCCCGAGTTCGACGTCAGCTACTTCTTCACCCCGAACATCGCTGCCGAACTGGTGCTGACCTATCCGCAAAAGCAGGACGTGCGCCTGGACGGCAACAAGATCGGTACCTTCAAGCACCTGCCGCCGACCCTGACGCTGCAATACCACTTCATGCCTGAAGCGGCCTTCAGCCCCTACGTCGGTGCCGGTATCAACTACACCCGCATCTCCAGCGTGAACCTGGCCAACGGCCTGCAACTGGACAGCAGCAGCGTCGGTGGCGCCCTGCAGATCGGTGCCGACTACAAGATCAACAAGAACTGGCTGATCAACTTCGACATCAAGAAGGTGCAGATCTCCAGCGACGTCAAGACCGCTTCCGGCACCAAGGTCAGCAACGTCAAGATCGACCCGTGGCTCATCGGCGTTGGCGTAGGTTACCGTTTCTAAGGTATTCTTGCCGCACCCAAACGGCGCGATCCGTCATCCATGATGACCGGTCGCGTTGTTTTTTGGGATCCGCGCTAACGTCCCCGCCACCGGTTTTCCGGCCGCCATTCCTTGCAATGCCATCCGCCTTTGCAGCGTTAGCTGGAGCAGTCTCCTGCGGCATGCTCCGCCTGTCCACCGTTTGATAGTAGGAAGAGGTAATTACGATGTCGACGACTTCGCACCCCAATACCCCGGTCGCGCCCGGCGCGCCGATGCCCCATCGCAAGATCATCCGCTCCTGGGTGATCCCCATCAGCCAGCGCAGCACGGCCATCGCCCTGGCGCTGTCGGTGCTGGACTTCTGCCTGTTCGGCGCCAGCCTGGCGGCCATCGTCTGGGCCCCCTGGCTGCTGGCCAAGATCGCGCTGGGCGTGGTCAATGGCTTCATCATCGGGCGCCTGTTCATCCTCGGCCACGATGCCTGCCACCAGGCCTTCACACCCAGCCGCAAGCTCAACACCTGGCTGGGCCGCCTGTTGTTCATGCCTTCGCTCACGCCCTATAGCCTGTGGGCGGTCGGCCACAATGTGGTGCACCACGGCTATACCAACCTGAAGGGTTTTGATTTCGTCTGGCAGCCGCGCTCGCTGGAAGAGTTCCGCGCCCTGCCGCGCTGGAGACAGCGCCTGGAGCGCATCTACCGCAGCGGCTTCGGCCCCGGCCTGTACTACATGATCGACATGTGGTGGAAGCGCATGTACTTCCCCTCGAAGAAGCAGATGCCCACCCGCCGCGCCGAATTCATGTGGGATGGCGTACTGGTGACCGCCGTGGCCGCCGTCTGGATCGCCGGCCTGGCTTGGGCGGCGCAGGCGACCGAACAATCGTTCTGGACCCTGCTGGTGACCGGCTTTGCGATTCCGCTGCTGTTCTGGAAGGCCATGATCGGCTTCGTGGTGTATGTGCACCATACGCATACCTCGGTGGCCTGGTATGAAGACAAGATCACCTGGGCTGCTGCGCAACCCTTCGTCTCCACCACCGTGCACCTGACCTTTGGCCGCTACTGGGGTTCGCTGCTGCATCACATCATGGAACACACCGCGCACCACGTGGACATGAGCGTGCCGCTGTATCGCCTGAAACAAGCGCAGAAGAAACTGGAAACCATGCTGCCCGGCCGCATCGTGATCCAGCGCTTCTCCTGGCGCTGGTATTTCGATACCGCGCGCCGCTGCAAGCTCTACGACTTCAAGCGCCTGTGCTGGACCGACTATCGTGGCCGCCCGACCAGCACCCCGCTGCCCTTGCCGGAGATGAGCAAGCCCACGGCAGAAGCCTGAGCAGGAGCCATGGCTGCTCCATTCAGGCAGCCACGAAGACGCTGAAGTTTCAATAACAAGACGGTCGCATGGAAGGGCATTCGCGGGTCCCCGGTAACCCCGCGATACCGCCCACTTTCCCCCATCAAGGCCGCTTCTCTTCCACACTGTCAGCCGTTGTCATTTGCTGTCAGTTCTGATGTTTTTCGGTGAAATCCGCCATCGCACGGCAGCCCTGCCCGCCCTTTCGGGCGCTTACTTGGACCAAGTTTGATCTGAGACAAGAAATGCCGTCTGATTCGGGAATACTGTGCTTCCTATCACGTTCCGCGCACTTAAAATCGAGTCATTCGATTGCCACAAGTCCGCCGGGAACATCGTATGAACCAGCCTTGCCACTCCACTTCGCTCGCCGCTGCCAACAATGGCGCCGCTCCCCTGACCCAATGCTCGCCGCTGACCGCCGCGCGCGAAGCGGCCGCCAGCTCTGCACTGCGCAGCTGCACCGCTTGCGGCATGCACCAGTTGTGCCTGCCCATGGGCCTGGATGAATCCGACATGAAACGCCTGGACAAGATCATCGGCCGCCGCAAGGTTGCTCGCGATGACTTCCTGTACCGTATCGGCGACCGCTTCACCGCTCTCTATGCAGTGCGCGTGGGCCACTTCAAGACTTATCAGGAAAACCTCGACGGTGACCGCCAGATCACCGGTTTCCAGATGCCTGGCGAACTGTTGGGCATGGATGCCATCAGCACCGAGCAGCATCAGTGCGATGCGGTGGCCCTGCAGGACAGCGAGGTCTGCGAGATCCCGTTCGCCCGCCTGGAACAGCTGTTCGGCCAGATCCCGCATTTGCTGCGGCATTTCCACCGCATGATGAGCCACGAAATCACCAGCGAACAGAACGTCATCATGCTGCTGGGAAACATGCGTGCGGAGCAGCGTTTTGCCGCCTTCCTGGTGAATCTGTCTTCACGTTATGCTGCGCGCGGCTATTCCTCGACGCGCTTCCAGCTGCGCATGACGCGCCAGGACGTCGGCAATTACCTGGGCCTGACCATCGAGAGCATCAGCCGCCTGATTTCCAAGTTCCGCAAGCAGGGCCTGCTGGCAGTGGAACAGCGCGATGTGGAGGTGGTGGACCTGGCCGCACTCAAGCGCCTGGCTGCCGGCGTCGATGCCTGCACGCCAGCACCGGCGGCCACAGCGGCAGCGCGTGCGAGCACCTGATCGGTTTAACGATCAAAGGCTTGAAACCGGACAACAACACCGGTTTCAAGTCCGCTCAAACGCACTCAAGCCAACCAACCCTGCTCAGATCAGCTCAGTGTTGATTGATACGCTCCGGGGCGCTCAGCCCTGGACGTAATGACGCAAGCGCTCTCTCGGCAGTGCCCGCGTCAGCCGCACGGCCAGCAGGCCGCAGGCGGCAAAACTTCCCCAGAAACAGAAGAAACCTACCGTATAGGCGCCCAGCGCTTCCCATTCACGGCCGGACGCCATGGCCAGCTCCTCGGGATTGAACAGGGAAAAGAACACGCCTTCGGCCGCGATGGCCATCAGGAAAGCCACCCAGACCACGATGGCGAGATTGCGTTGCTGTTTGCGCATGGCTGTCTCCTTGACGCATGAAGTTTCATCCGAAGATGGCCGGTCTTGAAGCCGACTTCACTCCAGCTTAGCGCATTATTCGGCCGGTGCGTAGGCCTCCGCATTCATTTCGATGCTGCGCTGTTGCGGCCACACCCAGGACCCGTGCAGGCGCCAGCTGTGGCTGCCATCCTCGGCCACCAGACGCCAGCGCGCCTGTTCCATCTCCGCCAGCGGTACCGAGAAGCTGCCGTCAGCGGACGGACGCACCAACAACGTGCGGTCCTTGGCCGGCTGGGTCGGGTGCACCAGGTTCAGGACCAGCGTCTGGCCCTCTTCGCCGGCGGCAGGCATCTGGCGCATCTGCAGGCGGCCGCGCAGTACAGCGGCGGCCGGGTCATAGGCGATACCGATGGCCGCGCCCAGGCGCTGCGCCTCATGATCGCGGCGCAAGTCCTTGTTGATGGCCTTGCCTTGCTTGTAGTAATCGTCAGCCACCAGGGCATCGGCGCGCGAGATGGCCAGCCAGGCGGTAAAGATCCCCGCCACCACCACCACGGCCGGGCCGGACATCAGCAGCCAGGGCCAGCGATGACGGTACCAGGGAGCGCTGTTGCCAAGCTTGGGGGAGATGGTTTGCATGGTTTCCTCTCGATATGACGTTAAGTTCATGTGACCTGTGGCAGCTGCACGCGGTCAGCGGCGCGGCACCAGGAACACCGCCTTCTCGCTGACATGCAGCGCGGGCTGGTCCTCGGCCTGCAATTCGATATGAATCTTGTTGGAGCCGGATTCACCTGCCCCATGCGGTGCCCTCACCCGCACCGGTACCATCAGGGTCTGGGTAGCGGCCAGTTCGATGGGACCGGACGGATCGACGCTCAGTCCGTCGATGCCGCTCGCACTGATGCGATAACGATGGCCACGCTCATCGGTATTGATGACTTGCAAGCGGTAGACGTTTTCGATGATGCCGTCCTCGACCTCGCGGCCCATGGAGCCGCGATCGCGGATCACATCCAGCTTCAGCGGCGTACGCACCACCAGCGAACCGAGGAACAGCGCGATTACGGCACCCAGGATGGCGGTGTAGATCAGGATGCGCGGGCGGAACAAGCGACGGCGGATCTCCGGCGTCGAGAAGCCCTGCTCGATGGCGTTCTCGGTGGAATAGCGGATCAGGCCGCGCGGGCGGTCGATCTTGTCCATGACGCTGTCGCAGGCGTCCACGCAGGCTGCACAGCCGATGCACATGTATTGCAGCCCCTGGCGGATATCGATCCCGGTCGGGCAGACCTGGACACACATGGTGCAATCGATGCAATCCCCCGCCTTGCGGCCTTCCTGCAGCTTGGCCGCCTTGGCCGCCGGCATGCGCGGTTCGCCACGGGCGTTGTCATAGGTGATGACCAGGGAGTCGCGGTCGAACATGGCGCTCTGGAAGCGGGCATAGGGGCACATGTACTTGCACACCTGCTCGCGCATCCAGCCGGCATTGCCGTAGGTGGCAAAGGCGTAGAAGACGATCCAGAAGCTCTCCCACGGACCCAGCGCGAACTGGCCGATTTCCGGCAGCAGCTCGCGGATGGGAGAGAAGTAGCCGACGAAGCTGATGCCGGTCCACAGCGCCAGGCTGCCCCAGGCCAGGTGCTTGGCGGACTTGCGCCAGAGCTTGTCGAACGACCAGGGCTGGCGGTCCAGGCGCATGCGGGCGCTGCGGTTGCCCTCGATGCGGCGTTCGATCCACAGGAAGATCTCGGTGTAGACCGTCTGCGGGCAGGCATATCCGCACCAGACGCGGCCGGCGATGGCGGTGAAGAGGAACAGGCTGAAGGCGCAGATGATCAGCAGCGCGGCCAGCCAGATGAAGTCTTGCGGCCACAGCACCAGGCCAAACAGGTAGAACTTGCGCGAGGCCAGGTCGAACAGTACGGCCTGGCGCTCGTTCCAGTTGATCCACGGCAGTCCGTAGAACACCAGCTGCGTCAGGAACACGCACAGCCAGCGCAGGCTGGCAAAGCGTCCCTGGATCTCGCGCGGGTAGATCTGTTCACGTGCGGCATACATGCGAACGACGGCATATTCATCCTTGCCCTCCTTCTTCGGCACATCCTGCTGCGTTCCTGCCTCGGGTGGCGGGTCCCCTTCCTTGCCCTGCCTGGGTGTCATTGCGGCCTTGTTCATGGTCTTGCCTGCTCTGCTTTCACTCTCTGTCATGCGCCCCTTGGCCGGGCGCGGCCGATATGGCCATCACGAAGAACGCCGGGGCCGCGCAGTTCTGTGACTGCGTCGGCCCCGGCGCGGGTTCAACTGCTCATCGGAGCCTACTTGGCCTCGGCATTGCTGGGCTTGTTGGACAAGCTCCAGACATAGGCCGCCAGCACGTGCACCTTGGGTTCACCGAGGAATTCGCCAAACGCCGGCATGGTGTTGTCGCGGCCCTTGTTGATGGTTTCCTTGATGGTGTCGATGCTGCCGCCGTAGAGCCAGATCTTGTCCGACAGGTTGGGCGCGCCCAGGGCCTGGTTGCCCACTCCGCCAGGGCCGTGGCAGGCCATGCAGGCGGCGAACTTGGACTTGCCCAGCTCGGCCTTGATCGGATCATGGGCGGAATTGGACAGGCTCAACACATAGTTGGCGACGTTGTCGACATCCTTGTCCGTCCCCACCGCAGCAGCCATGGGCGGCATGACGCCGTGACGGCCCTTGAGGATGGTTTCCTTGATGATCTCGGGCGTGCCGCCATGCAGCCAGTCGTTGTCAGTCAGGTTGGGGAAGCCCTTGTTGCCGCGCGCATCCGAACCGTGGCACTGCGCGCAGTAGGTCAGGAACAGGCGCTCGCCGATGGCATGGGCCTGCGGATCAGCGGCCACTACCTTCAGGTCCTTCTTGAGGTAGCTGTCGAAGAGCGGTCCGTACTTGGCTTCGGCCTGCTTGACGTCGGCATCATGCTCGCCGGTGGAACGCCAGCCCAAGGTGCCGGGCAGGTTGCCCAGGCCCGGGTAGGCGATCAGGTAGCCCACCGAGAAGATGATGGTGATATAGAACAGCCACATCCACCAGCGCGGTAGCGGGTTGTTCAGTTCGGTCAGGTCGTCGTCCCAGACGTGGCCGGTGGTCGAGCCGGCAACCGGCTGGTCGCCCTTCTTGACCTTCCAGCTGGACTGCTGCCACAGCAGCAGCGCGCAACCGGCGATGCCCAGCACGGTCAGGACGATGATCCAGATGTTCCAGAAACCATTGGTGAAATCAGCCATGGCGCACCTCCTTGTCGCTGCTGGCGGCGGGCTGGCCGATGTCGCCATCGGCGAAGGGGATCATTTCGGCTTGCGTGAAATCAGCGGGCTTGTGGCCGACATAGGTCCACCACAGGATGCCGACAAAGGTGATGAAGCTGATCAGCGTGATCAGGCTGCGTGGGTCGGTCAACATTTCAATCATGGTCTTATCTCTCCGCCTTGATCAGGATACCCAGGCCTTGCAGGTAGGCGATCAGCGCATCCTGTTCGGTCTTGCCGGCCAGTTCTGCCGGGGCATTCTTGATGTCTTCTTCGGTGTACGGGTCGCCGATGCGCTTCAATGCCTTCATGCGCGAGACGATGTCGTAGTTGTCCAGCTTGGCCTGCTCCAGCCACGGGTAGGCCGGCATGTTGGACTCCGGTACCACGTCGCGCGGGTTGTGCAGGTGAGCGCGATGCCATTCATCGCTGTAGCGGGCACCGACGCGGGCCAGGTCCGGACCGGTACGCTTGGAACCCCACTGGAAGGGGTGGTCGTAGACCGACTCACCGGCCACCGAGTAGTGGCCATAACGTTCGGTCTCGGCGCGCAGCGGGCGGATCATCTGCGAGTGGCAGTTGTAGCAGCCCTCGCGGATGTACACGTCGCGGCCAGCCAGGCGCAGGGCCGAGTAAGGCTTGAGGCCGGCGATCGGTTCAGTGGTCGATTTCTGGAAGAACAGCGGCACGATCTC
Organism: Herbaspirillum sp. CAH-3; assembly: GCF_009668275.1. Classification (NCBI taxonomy): domain Bacteria; kingdom Pseudomonadati; phylum Pseudomonadota; class Betaproteobacteria; order Burkholderiales; family Oxalobacteraceae; genus Herbaspirillum; species Herbaspirillum sp. CAH-3. The sequence goes on from NZ_VSWE01000024.1 coordinate 16,574, forward strand.
GGCCAGGCCACCCACACTGACCACCAGCAGCACCAGGCCAATGAGCAGCCAGGGGTTCTTCTCAATCCATTCATGCGAAAACTTCATACTTTCCCCCAATCAGTGCGCAGCGTTGGTCACGGCAGGAATCGGTGCGACAGCCAGTTCGGTGCCGCGCATGGTGCGCCAGGTGTTGTAGGCCATCACCAGCATGCCGGACAGGTACATCAGGCCGCCCATCAGACGAATGATGTAATACGGGTAGGTTGCCTTGACGCCTTCGACGAAGCTGTAGGTCAGGGTGCCGTCGGCATTGACCGCGCGCCACATCAGGCCTTGCATCACGCCGGCGATCCACATGGCAGCGATGTAGAGCACGATGCCAATGGTGGCGACCCAGAAGTGGATCTCGATCAGATCCTTGCTCCACATCTCGGTCTTGCCCGACAGGCGCGGGATCAGGTAATACATCGCCCCCATGGTGACGAAGCCGACCCAGCCCAGGGCACCGGAGTGCACGTGGCCGATGGTCCAGTCGGTGTAGTGGGACAAGGCGTTGACGGTCTTGATGGCCATCATCGGACCTTCGAAGGTAGACATGCCGTAGAAGGACAGCGACACCACCAGGAACTTCAGGATGGGATCGGTACGCAGCTGGTGCCAGGCGCCCGACATGGTCATCATGCCGTTGATCATGCCGCCCCAGGACGGTGCCAGCAGGATCAGCGAGAACACCATGCCCAGCGACTGGGTCCAGTCAGGCAATGCGGTGTAGTGCAGGTGGTGCGGACCGGCCCACATGTAGGTGAAGATCAGGGCCCAGAAGTGCACGATCGACAGGCGGTACGAATACACCGGACGGTTGACCTGCTTGGGGATGAAGTAATACATCATGCCCAGGAAGCCGGCGGTCAGGAAGAAGCCCACCGCGTTGTGGCCGTACCACCACTGGATCATGGCATCCTGCGCACCGCTGTACATCGAGTACGACTTGGTCAGCGTGGCCGGCATGGTCATGCCGTTGACGATGTGCAGGATGGCCACGGCGATGATGAAGGCACCGTAGAACCAGTTCGCCACGTAGATGTGCTTGACCTTGCGCTTGATGAGGGTGCCGAAGAACACCACGGCGTAGGCCACCCAGACGACGGCGATCAGGATGGTGATGGGCCATTCCAGCTCGGCATATTCCTTGCCGCGGGTCAGTCCCAGAGGCAGCGTGACGGCCGCACCAAGGATCACCAGCTGCCAGCCCCAGAAGGTGAAGGCCGCCAGGAAGTCGGAGAACAGCCGCACCTGGCAGGTGCGCTGCACGACGTAATACGAGGTTGCCATCAGCGCGCAGCCGCCGAAGGCAAAGATCACTGCGTTGGTATGCAAGGGACGTAGCCGGCCGAAGCTCAGCCAGGGAATCCCCATGTTCAATTCGGGCCATGCCAGCTGGGCGGCGATGATCACACCGACCAGCATACCGACTACGCCCCACAGGATGGTCGCCACGGCGAATTGGCGCACAACCGTGTAGTTGTAGCTATTTTCTTTGCTCACGAAACTCTCCCCACTTTGTTGAGTACTGTTCAATGCGAGCTTACGGGGCAAGCCCCCCGGGGGCATTGACGTGTATCAAGTGGAAAGATAGCCGCAGAAAAATGCAGCAGATTGAGCGCGGCCTGTGACACGAACAGGCGGGTGCGAAGCCGGCTCAGGCGGGATCGTGCCGATCCGGCTGCGCGGGAATATCGTCGTCGTGGAGGATGCGCATGGCCGGTCCTTCGAGGTCGTCGAACTGGCCGCCGTCGGAGGCGCGGAAGAACACCCAGATCGCCAGGAAGACCAGCAAGGTACTGAGTGGAATGAGGAGATAGAGCGCTTCCATCAGGCGCCTCCCGCCAGCGCTGGCTGGACCGCTGGCGCAGTGGCCGGCAGCTGCCGGGAGCCGCGCGCGGCACGGCTCAGGCGCAGTGCATTGGCGACCACCAGCAGCGAACTGGCCGACATGCCCACCGCCGACATCCACGGATCGAGCAGGCCGAAGGCCGCCGCCGGAATGGCGAGGAAATTGTAGATGCTGGCCCACACCAGGTTCTGGCGCACGATGCGCATGGTGCGGCGGGCCATCTGCGCACATTGCGCCACGGCCGACAGGCGGTCGCTCATGATGACGGCATCGGCACTGACCTGGGCCAGCGCCGCCCCTTTGCCCATGGCGAAGGAGACATCGCCTGCGCGCAGCATCGCAGCGTCATTGATGCCATCGCCAACGATGGCCACCACCGCCCCACCCTGCTGCAACTGGCGCACTACCTCCAGCTTGCGCTGCGGGGTACAGCCGGCGATCACTTCATCGATGCCGACCGCGGCCGCGACCTCGGCGCAGACCTCGGGCTGGTCACCGCTGAGCAGGATGACGCGCACACCTTGCGCGCGAAATGCAGCCACCGTATCCACGGCATCCGCACGCAATGCATCGGCCAGGTCGAAGCGCGCCAGCCAACCGTTGCTGTTGCCCAGGTAGACCGAACCGGCCGCAGCGGCAGCGGGCTGGTTCAGTTCGGCAGGAATGGATTGCCCGGCAATCCCGGCCACGAAGCCACGCGCGCCCAGGCGATGCACAACACCATCAATGAGACAGTGCATGCCTGCCCCCGTGACGGAGCCCAGCTCGGCGACTTCGCAAGCGGCACTGCCACGGCGCCCGGCCTCCTCCACCAGCGCCTTGGCCAGCGGATGCAGACTGCCGCGCTCCATGGCTGCAGCCACCGATAGTGCCTGCGCCTGGTCGATGCAGCTCCATAGGGCCGTCATCTGCGGCCGGCCTTGCGTGAGTGTGCCGGTCTTGTCGAAGAGGACGGTATCGGCGCGCTGCAAGGTCTCCAGCACGTTGCCCCGCACGACCAGCGTACCTTCGCGCAGCAGGCGGTCGGTTGCCGCAGCCAGGGCCGACGGCGTGGCCAGGGACAGCGCGCAGGGGCAGGACACCACAAGTACTGCAATGGCGGTCGCCCAGGCGCGTGCAGGATCAATCAGATGCCAGGCAATGAATGTGATCGCCGCCAGCAGCAGCAGGGCCACCACGAAGCGCGAGGCCACCACGTCGGCCCACTGCGCCAGGGCAGGCTTGCCCTGTCCGGCCTGCTCTGCCAGGCGCGTGATGGCAGCGAGCGTGCTCTCGCGCGTGGTGCGCACGACGCGCAGCAGCACCGGCTGGCTCAGGTTGACGGCACCGCCCGGCGCTTCCTGGCCAGGCTGGAAGGTTTGCGGACGGCTTTCGCCGGACAGCAGGGCCAGGTCCAGTTCGGCCATCCCTTCGAGCAGGCAGGCATCGGCAGCGATGGTGTCGCCCGGGCGTGCCAGGATCACATCACCGGCCTGCAATTGATTGGCCGCCACCAGTGTGGTTTCGCGTTGCTGCGGGTAGCCGCGCACCACCAGCGCCGACGCCGGGAACGCTTGCTGCATGCGCTCCAGCGCTGCGGCCGATTTGCGCCGCGCGGCCGTCTCAAGATAGCGGCTGGCCAGCAGCAGGAAAATGAACATGCTCACGCTGTCGAACCAGATCTCGCCCTCGCCGCGCCAGGTCGCGATGGCGCTGCCGGTGAAGGCGGCAGCAATGCCGATGGCCACCGGCAGGTCCATGCCCGGGGCCCGCGCCCGCAGGCCCGCCCAGGCACCGGTAAAGAACGGCAGTGCCGAATAGAACACCGCCGGAATGGTGAGGAACAAACTGGCCCAGCGCATCAGCGCCATCATGTCGGGGTCAATGCCTTCATGGGTCATGTAGACCGGAATGGCGTACATCATCACCTGCATCATCGACAGCCCCGCGATGAACAGCTGGCGGAACAGCCGACGGCCGGCGCGGCGCGCCTGCTCGCCCTGTCGCAGCGGATCGAAGGGATAGGCGGTGTAGCCCAGGCCATGCAGGCCCCGCAGGATGGTGGAGGTGGAACAGAGGGCGGGATCGCGGCGGATATGCAGGCGCGCACTGGCCACGTTGAGTTCGGCCATGTGCATGCCAGGCAAGCGGGCCAGGTATTTCTCGATCAACCAGACGCAGGCGGCGCAGCGCAAGCCATCGATGGAAAGGACCAGTTCCTGCGCGTGCTCCGTCGCGTCAGCAACTTCACCATCGGATGTCTGCACGGGAAGGTCGACCAGGGCCAGTTCGGGGGGCAGCAATTGGTCGGAATCGACACGGGCAGAGGGAACGGTACGCCGCAGGTAGAAATCTTCACATCCGCTATCGACGATGAGCCGGGCCACGCTCTGGCAGCCCACGCAGCACAGCGTCCGCTCGAGCCCGCCGACGTCCAGTGTCCATGACTCTCCCGCCGGCACGGGCTGGCCGCAATGGAAACACAGGTTCGCCGTATCGCTGCCATCATTGTGCATGCTCATCCTCCATGCACCGGGCTGACGCAGAACACGTCGATCCAGCCGCGCGCGATGCCCAGGCCGCCAATCTCGGCGGCACGCAGCAAACCGAGCAGGCCGAAGGCCAGCACGATCACGCCGGCGCTGCGCCGTACCCACGGGCGCGCAGCCAGCTGGCGCAAGCGGGCTCCGGACATGCCGGCCACCAGCAGTACGGGCAAGGTACCGGCCCCGAAAGCCAGCATGGTCAGCGCGCCTTGCACGGCACTGCCAGCCATGAGCGCGGTCAGCAAGGCGCTGTAGACCATCCCGCAGGGCAGCCAGCCCCACAGGCTGCCCAGCAGCAGCGCCTTGGCCGGCGTATCGACCGGCACCAGCCGTGCCGCATGCGGACGCAGGCGGGTCCAGAGACCGCTGCCCAACTGCTCCATGCGGGAGACGCCGCTCCACCACTGGGTCAGGTACAGCCCCAGCAGGATCAGGACGAGATTGGTGATGACGTAGGCCACCGTCTGCGCCGGTGCCAGCCAGCCCAGCACATCGGCACCGCGCAGCAGCCCGGCGGCGATGCCACCGGCCAGCGCGCCGGCCAGCGCGTAGCTGGACAGGCGGCCGAGGTTGTAGCCCAGCACGCGCACCAGATCCTGCCCGAAGGCCTGAACCTGGGCGGAGCCAGCGAGATGCAAGGGAATGATGCGATGTACAGCCCGCCCCGGCGCTGCGGCCATGGCCAGCGCCTGTACGGGAGCGGCCGGCGCACGCGGCGGTGCGGCTGAACTGAGCGCGCCGATGATGCCGCCGCACATGCCGATGCAATGGACGCTGCCCATCAGGCCTACCAGGAAGATCGGCAGCAGGTTCATCGACACGCCCCGCTCAGACGGTCTGCGAATAGCGCTGCGGTGCGTCCTTGTTCTGGCTCGCGGCTTTCTCGCGGTCCTGCGACAGGTAGCGGTCGAACACCATGCAGATGTTGCGGATCAGCAGACGGCCCTTGGGCTCGACCGTAATCCATTCGGGTTCGATCTTGATGAGGCCGTCTTCTTCAAGTTGCTTCAGTTTTTCCATTTCCGGCGCGAAGTATTCGCGGAAGACGATGGGATAAGCGATCTCCAGCGAATTGATCGACAGCTCGAAATTGCACATCAGCCGCTGGATGATGAGACGGCGCAGCACGTCGTCCATGCCCAGCTGGATGCCGCGGGCAATGGGCAGCGTGGAATTTTCCAGGCGGGCGTAATAACCATCCAGGGTCTTTTCATTCTGGCTGTAGCTGCCGCCCACGGCGCTGATGGCCGAGACGCCGCAAGCGACCAGATCGGTCTCCGAATGGGTGGAGTAGCCCTGGAAGTTGCGATGCAGGCGTCCCTGCTGCTGGGCGATGGCGAGATCGTCCGTGGGCTTGGCGAAGTGGTCCATGCCGATGTAGACGTAACCGGCGCCGGTCAGCTGGCGAATGCACAGCGAGAGCATGTCCAGCTTGCTGTCGGCGCTGGGCAGGTCTTCTTCCTTGATCTGGCGCTGGGTCTTGAACAGTGCCGGCATGTGCGCATAGTTGTAGACCGCGATGCGATCCGGACTGGCGGCGATGACCTTGGCCAGCGTGCGCGACATCGACATCACGTTCTGCTTGGGCAGCCCATAGATCAGGTCGATGCTGACCGAGCGGAAGCCGGCTTCACGCGCGGCGGCGATGATCTGCAGGGTCTGCTCTTCGGATTGCACGCGATTGACCGCCAGCTGGACTTCCGGATCGAAATCCTGCACACCCAGGCTGATGCGGTTGAATCCCTGCTCACGCAGCTTGTGGACCCGCGCCACCGACACCGTGCGCGGATCGATCTCGATCGAATATTCACCCACGTGATCCGGGGCCAGCGTGAAGCTGTGGCGGATATGGTTCATCAGGTCCGACATCTGCTCGTCCGAGAGATAGGTCGGCGTACCGCCACCGAAGTGCAGCTGCTCGACCTGGTTCATGCCGGAGAAGAGCGAACCCTGCATGCTGATCTCGCGCTTGAGGTAGCTCAGGTACAGCGAGGCCTTGGCACGGTTCTTGGTGACGATCTTGTTGCAGGCGCAGTAATAGCAGATGGTGTCGCAGAACGGGATATGCAGGTACAGCGACAGCGCTCGCCAGGCGCTCATGTTGCGGCGGTCCGCGACCGCATGCAGGTAGTCGGCGACGGCGAAGTCACTCGAAAAGCGATCTGCCGTGGGATAGGACGTGTAGCGCGGACCACGCTGGTCCATTTTGCGCAGGACGGCCTTGTTCATGCCGGCGAGACTGGCGGATGGATGCAGGATGGACGGATGGGCGACTTGCATGCGATGCTCCTGGCCGGCTGCCACGCCGGACTGACGCGGCGCGCACATGCGCTGGGCCGCGAGCCCACCGGGCGAGCTGGTATTGACTGGAGCTTGCAGAATAGACAGATCATTGCCGGCTCGCATTGATATGCATCAAAGGGGCCGGCAGCGTTGTCCCATCGTCCTTCCGACCTTCCCGTTTTGTTGACCAAACGGCACCACCGCACGGTCCGTCGACACATCTTGTGGCGCGAATGGAACGCCTTGCCCGCCGCTCCCGCGCATTTCATTGCTTTTCGGCACTGTCGCGCTTTACAGGGCATGGTGGCAAACCCTAGGCTGCGATGGACGGATCCTGTCCGTCCTTTCAACATTCATCCCGGGGGATTTCTTCGTGCGTCGTTTCCAACTTTCCTGCGCTTGCCTCATCAGCCTGGCTGCCATCGGCAGCACCGCCCAGGCCGCCAATCTCGGCCTCAGTGGCGAACTCGGCACTACCGGCGTGGGTGTCCACCTGAGCGTGCCGCTGGCGCAACAGCTCAATGCCCGCTTCGGGGTCAATTACTTCGATTATTCCTTCAACTCCAGCACCAACGACGTGAACTATGACGCCAAAGCCAGGCTGCGCACCTTTGATGCGCTGCTGGACTGGTTTCCATTCGACAGCGGTTTCCGACTCTCGGGCGGGGTGGTCTACAACGGCAACAAGATCGACGCCACCGGCAAGCCCAAGGCCAACGGCATCTACACCCTCAATGGCAACGTCTATACCGCTTCGCAAGCCGGCCAGGTCGACGGCCGCATCGATTTCAAGAAGTTCGCCCCTTACGTGGGCCTGGGCTGGGGCAATGCGCTCGCTCCCGCCAAGGCCGGCTGGGGCTTCACGGCAGACCTGGGCGTGATGTTCCAGGGAAATGCGTCAACGTCGGTCAGCAGCTCGGGATGCAATGCTCCCGCCGCGATCTGCTCGCGCCTGGCCACCGATGTGGCGGCCGAAAACGCCCAGTTGAGCGACAAGGTGCATGGCTACAACCTGTATCCGGTACTGCGGGTGGGCGTGAGCTATCAGTTCTGATTGGGTTGATCGGCTATCCGGGCCTGTCCGAGACAGCGTAACAGGCCCGCAAGGCGCGATAGTCGTAGTAATGGCTGCCCGGGGAGAGCCGCGCAACATCGCAGTTGGGCTTGAAATCCATCTCCGCTTCGTTGTACAGCAGGCGCACCACGGTGCGTCCAGCGGCATTGGCGAACATGTCCCATTGCAGGTTGGCGGCCATCGGTGCGACCAGCGCGCCACGCCAGCCATTGCTGGCAGGATCATAGGGCTCGCGCTCGACTACCTGCCGCGACGCGCCCGGCAGGCCCAGCAACGTAGCCAGCGGGATCACGATCTCGGCGTGGGTGAAACGCAGCTTGGCCAGATGGCGGCGCTGCCCACGCTCAATGGCGTCGGCCTCATCAAAGAAGTCCTGCAGCAGGATGCGCGCCATGCGCCAGGTTACATCGCCCTGCTCCACCGTGCCCGGCCCCTTGCTGTAGAAGTCTTCAGCATCTTCAGCCTCTGCGTAACGCTGCGCCGCCAACGGCGGCATGAATCGTTCAAACTCCTTCACATCGCTGCCAGCCTGCTCCAGTTCGCTGCGCATGCCGGCACTGATGGCATAAAGGTCATACAGCGCCCAGGCGGCCTGCAAGCCATTGACGATCACGCTGCGGCCATCGCCGGTCAGCGTGTTGGTGTAACGGCCATCAGCACTGGAAAATGTCAGCGTACCGCTGTTGCTGAAACGGTAGCTCCCCTGCACCAGCCGGCCCAGAAGATCCGGCTTGAACAGCCGTGTCAGGACTACATCGGCCGCCTGCTGCAAGCGCGGATCCTGCCGGATGCGTGCCAGTTGCGCCTGTAAGGCCGGACTGCGGGTATAAGCCTGGTAGGCCTGGCTGTCGCGCCAGGTCTGCAGGCGCAGCGCCTGCTGAGGATCCGCGCCGGAGTTCTCTGCCGGCGGGGTCTTGGGCAAGCGGTGGAAATACAGCAGATAGGAATCGCTGGAAGGCCCCAGGACCTGGTCACGCAGGCCAGGGCGGACAGCCAGCAATGCCCGCGTGAAGGCCTCGGCACTGTCCACCGCGCGATCCTTGCCCGAACTGACCACGACCACCGCGCGCCCGGCGCTGCCGGGCTGATCGAACAAACCGGGCAGGCGCTGTACCATCCGGCGCGCCAGATCGGCATGTTCCTGCAAGCCGGCCCGCGTCTCGTTGCCATAGCCGGGCTGGCTGATGCCGGGCACGCCGGCCCCCAGCAGGAAGTTGGCGCGCAGCATGGCCTGCAAGGCCGGCCCCAGCTCCCGTCCCAGCGGGGTCAGCGCATCCTCCTGCTCGGCCTGCTGCCACAGGCGATACAAGGCCAGATCGGATTTCATCCCCGTCAGGCCGCGTGATCCATGGCGCGCCAGCAGTTGCGTAAACACCGGTTCATATCCAGCCGGGACCGGCTCCAGGCTGGCCATCGTCTGACGTGGCGTGTAGGGAGTTTTGGTCTGGCGATCATCGCGATCGGCGGCCTGCGCCAGGCTGGCGCCCAGAAGCAGGCCTGCCAACCAGGCACAGGCCCTTGCGGGCTTGTTGGAGAACATGCCACCGATCATGTTGTTTCACCCTTTCCGGATCAAGCAAACCTGGGCGATCAGAAGTCCGCGCGCACGTTAAGGTTCAGGGTACGCGGGGCCCCCACGTTCAGGTAGGTTTCCTGATAGTAGGTCCAGTACTTGCGATTGGCCAGGTTGGTGATGTTGGCGCTCCAGGTCGTCATGTGGCCACCGATGCGGGTGCGATAGTTCAGCCCCGCATCAAACAGGCTGTATGGAGAAAGCATGTTGGCATTGGCCGAATCCAGCGCCATGGTGCCGATATACTGCGCGCCGGCATGCAATTGCAAGCCCGGCAAGGCTGCCACGCGGTAAGTCAATTGCGCACCGGCTTGCACATCGGCCGCACCGACGGCACGCTTGCCGTTGACCGCAGCGGCCGCATGGGTGATCTCCGAGCCCATGACCATCACGCTGCCATCCAGGCTCAGATCGCGCGTGAGCTGCAGCGAGCCATTGGCTTCCACACCGCGATACACGCTTTGGCCATCGGCCACGTAGACGTTGGCGCCGTTGATGTACTGCGAGCCGCGCTCGATGCGGAACAGCGCCAGGCTGCCGTTCCAGCCGTCGTGCTCGGTTTTGACACCGACTTCAGCCTGTTTGCTCTTGATCGGCGCGAAGGTCTGGTTGGCATTGACGGTGGTAGTCGGCGCGGAGGCGCTCTGTTCCAATGCTTCGGCATAGCTGACGTAGACCGTGGTATCGACGCGCGGCTTGTACATGATGGCCGCCGTCGGGCTCAGCGGATTGGCGGTGAAGCGCGCGCTGGTGGTGTTGGCAGTGCTGTAGGCGGTATCGATGTAGTTGGTATAGCGCACACCGGCCAGTACCGACCAGCGGTCGTCGAACTTCATCGTGTCACTGGCGAAGAGCGCGGTCTGGGTGGTCTTTTCATCGCGATACGTGCCGCCACTGTAGTTGACGCTGTCGGCCGAATAGATCGTCGGCGCATACAGGTTGCCGGTACCGATGTAGGGCTTGGGCGTATTGACCGAGGAGGTCGAGAGCAGGTTCTGCGCCATTGCGCCCAACACCAGCTCATGCTGGAGGAATCCGGTACGCACCTTGCCCTGTACCATGGCTTGCGCCTCGTTGAATTCATAACCGTGGTATTCCGAGGTCACACGATCCCGGTAATTGCCGCTGTTGCTGGTGATGTAGTACTGATCCTTCTTGTAGATGCGTACCGATTCGGAATGGCGCAGGGCGACACTGGCCTTCCAATCATCCGAAAGGCGGTAGTCCGCACTCAGCGTCACCAGGCGGTAATCGACATCGGTGGAGGAGCCATTGCTGTAGAGCCGGGTCGTGCCATCCAGTGGCGAGGGAATCCTGAAGCCGCTGACGATGACATCCGTGCCGCCGGTGGCGATGCGGCGCTGGTAGATGGCGTCCAGACGCACGGTCAGGTCGCTGGTGAGCCGGGCGTCGAAGGATGCGCCGACGGACTGGCGGTTGATGCTGCCATGATCCGCCTCGGTATCGCCGCTTTCGTTGACCAGGTTGACGCGGTAACCGAAGCGCTGGTCCTCGCCAAAGCGCCCTCCGGCATCGACGTGTTCTTTCCAGGTAGCGCCGCTGGCATAGCCGAGATCGGTGGCGAAGAAGGTGTCATCGGTCGGGCGCTTGGTGACGTAATTGATGATCCCGCCCGGCGAGCCGAACCCATACATGAAGCCGGACAAGCCCTTGAGCACCTCCACCTGCTCGAACATCTCCAGCGGCATTTCGGTGCCGCGGTTGATATTGGCCAGTCCATCGATCTTGTAGCCGTTCAGGTCATCCAGGCGCAGGCCGCGCACCGACATGGTGGCCGGGTGCGTGCCATTGGCCGGACTGTTGTTGCTGACGCTGGCATCGTACTTCAGCACTTCGGCCAGCGAGGTGGCCTGGCGATCTTCGATCTCGTCGCTTTTGACCGCGCGCGTGGAGAACGGCGTCTCCAGTTCGGAACGATCACCGAGGGCACCGCTGCTGACCTTCTCGGCCAATTTCTTTTTGTCGACGCTGTCAGTGACGGTGATCTGGGGCAGGACGCTGTCATCGGCCTGTGCCATCAGCGGGCCGGCGCTGCCCAGCAGGAGGCCGGCGCCGAGCAGGGCACGGCGCATGGTGGACGGACGGAAACGGGCAATGCGTGTGGAATTCATGTCGGACTCGCAGTGGATGTGGAGAGAGAGGGAGTTGATTTGGCTATGCAATGGACCGACCGGACAATGCCGGTCAGTCTTCTCTTTTTTATCGGGTCGTTTTCGGGTTCACGGCCGCGGATCAGTCACGAAACCGATCTTGGCCAGCCCGCCTGCCTGTGCCATGGCCATCACCTGCGCCACTTTTTCGTACGGTGTGGTGCGGGCTGCACGCAGATGCAGTTCCGGTGGCTGCGGTGCGGAAGCTGCCTTGCCGATGCGAGCCTGCAGTTGCGCCTGATCGACCGGTTGGTCATTCCAGAAGGTCTTGCCGTCGGCATCGATGGCGAGGTTGATGCTGTCCGGCTTGAGCGTATCGGGCTGGGCGGCGGCGCGCGGCAGGTCGATCTTGACGGTGTTGTTCATGACCGGAACCGTGATGATGAAGATGATCAACAGCACCAGCATCACGTCCACCAGCGGTGTGGTATTGATCTCGGGATTGAAGTCATCGTCCGAATCGGAGAGGGAACCCATGCCCATCATGCAGCTCCCCGCGTGCGCAGGCGCATGGCCGGGGCCTGTTCCGACGCGGCCAGGGCGGCATCGGCACGCGCCCCGGTGACGAACAGCGCATGCAGTTCGAAACCGAACTTGTTCAGTCGCGCGATGATGCTCTTGTTGCCGCGCAGGAGCGCGTTGTAGCCAAAGGTGGCGGGAATGGCTACTGCCAGCCCGAGCGCAGTCATGATCAGCGCTTCGCCGACCGGACCGGCGACCTTGTCGATGCTGGCCTGGCCGCTGCTGCCGATGGAAACCAGTGCGTGGTAGATGCCCCAGACCGTGCCGAACAAGCCCACGAAGGGGGCCGTCGAGCCGACCGAGGCCAGCACTGCCATGCCCGACTGCAGGCTGGCCGAGGCTTCATCGATGGCCTGGCGCAGCGACAGCGTGACCCACTCGCTGACCGGCAGACGATCCTGCAATTGGCCCTGGTGGGTGGTGTGATGATCGACTGCGCTCTGGCCGGCGCTGGCGAGCGCGGCAAAGGGGTTGTCGCGGCCCAGCAGGGTGACGCCAGCGGCAACGTTGCCGGCCTCCCAGAACGCGTGGCCTGCGGCGTGCGCCGGGGTCCGGTAGCGCCACAATTGCAGGGCCTTGGTCACGATCACATACCACGAGGCCATCGACATGGTCGTCAGCAGAAGCGCCACCGCCTTGGTGACGACATCGCCTTGCGACCACAGGGCCGTGAGGCCGTAGGGGCTTGCATCCATTGCTGATTCCTTTCGTTCGGGGTTACTGCGTCAATTGAAATTTGATCGGTACGACGACATAGGCAGGCTGCGCCCTGCCCTGCTCGGCATAAGGCTGGAAGCGCGCGCGCTGGACGGCCTCACGCGCAGCCTGGTCGAGGCTGGCGATGCCGGAAGAGCGTTCCAGTGCAATCTGTTCCACCCCGCCCTGGGCATTGATCAGCACGCGCAACAGCACCTCGCCTTCATCGCCGCGACGGCGCGCCGCAGCGGGGTAGACCGGCTGCGGTGCAGTGAGGTACTGAACGCCGCTGGTAATGACAGGCGGGCGGGACATCGGCGTTGCAGGCGTCACCGCCACAGCAGCGGCAGCGGCCTCGGCAGTCGGCGCTGCCGCTGGCGAAGAGGGTGCATCGGCAGCCGTGACCGGGGCCACCGCTGACGGCGCTGCAGGTACCGGCAAGGACGACACGATCGGATGGGGCCGCGGCATGGCTGCCGGCCGCAATGGCACGGTGTGCACCGGTGACGCGGGCTGTGTTGGCGCCGCAGGCAAAGCCGGCTGCGGTGCGGGCTCGACAATCGCCAGCATCACGGTGGGCGGCACCGGTGGCGTGGAGATGGACGGGGGCAAGGCATGCATCTGCGTGGCCAGCCACAGCAAGCCCAGATGCGCTGCCAGCACGAGCAGCGCTGGCCGTGCACCACGCAGCGTGGACGCGCGAGGAACCGTACGCTGAGGAGAAAGAGTGAGGGATGACTGCATAACTGGTGCCGCAACACGCGGCCTTGCTTTGAAAAAAGCAGGAGTCTAGGCAGTCATGATGACCTCGACATTACACATCCATGACAGCGGCGTCAGGAAAGCACAATGAGATGTAAAAATTTATCAAGCCCATCCGGGACATTGAACTTCACGGACCCGCGCGGCAGCTCAAGCTTCTCGACGTCCCGCGGCAGTAGCCCGCCAGCACAGGATCGACCCGGCGCACACCAGCGCAGCGCCCACCCAGAACGAGGTGGGCAGCGGCGCACGCAGCAGCAAGGCCGACAAGGCCGAAGAAAAGACCGGGATGAAATACGAGGCACCGGCCAGCACCGTCACATTGCCATGCAGGATGCCCACGTTCCAGGCCGCATAGCCCAGCCCCATCGCCGCCGCAGCCAGCACCAGGTAGACCAGTGCGGGCACACTGAAGGATAGTTCAGCCACATGCCCGCCCAGCAGCACCTTCACCCACAATGCCAATGCCACCAGCATGAAGAAAGGCGTCACCCCGTTCTGGCCTTGGGCGATGCGGGTAGTCACGGTGCAGTAGGCCGCCCAGATCAAGGCCCCGATGAAGGCCAGGCCGTAGCTCAGCGGATTGTCACGGATATTGGCCAGCATGCCGGAAGGATCCAGCCCCTGGTCGCCCCCGAGCACCCAGCAGATGCCCAGCATGGAAAGGATGAAGCCTGGCACCACCAGCAGCGTGGCGCGCTGAGCGCCGAAGAGGATGGCCGCCACCAGGGTGAAGGTCGGCCAGAGGTAATTGACCATGCCGACTTCGATGGCCTGGCGGCCGGTATGGGCGTAGCCGATGGAAAGCGACAGGCACAATTCATAAGACACGAAGAGCACGCTGCCCCATAGCAGATACCTGCGCGGAAAACTCGCCAGGCGCGGGAATCCCACCGACACCAGCAGGATCAGCGAAGCCACCGTGTAAATGGCCGCCGCCCCGCCGGTGGCTCCGAGATGCTCGCTCACGCCACGGATCAGGCCCACGATGGCGCTCCACAGCACCACCGCGCTCAATCCGACCAGGGTTGCGTTCTTGCTCTTCATTGCGCCTGCCCAAAAGCGCAAGAGTGTACCTCAACGGCCCGCTCCATCGAACGCCGGTTCCGCCACCCGAACAGGCTGCAGAGCCGCCCTATGTTAAAATGCTGCCCCTCTTGCCGGCCGCTGCGACCGTCTTCCCTGCGGCTGGATATGTTCATGGGTTCCCTCGCCCCCATTCATCAAAAAGGTTCATATGACCACTCTCGACCTGCGCCGCCATGCCGCGCTGCTGGCCTGGCTTTCGCTGTTCCACCTGCTGGTGATCACCTCCAGCAATTACCTGGTGCAATTGCCGGTGTCCATTTTCGGACTGCATACCACCTGGGGTGCTTTCAGCTTCCCCTTCATCTTCCTGGCCACCGACCTGACGGTACGTTTCTTCGGCGCGCCGCTGGCACGCCGCATCATCTTCGCCGTGATGCTGCCGGCCCTGTTCATCTCCTACGCCGTCTCGGCGCTGTTCTACATGGGGCAGTGGCAGGGCTTTGGCGCGCTGGCGCATTTCAATGTCTTCGTGGCGCGCATCGCGGCGGCCAGCTTCATGGCCTATGTGCTGGGGCAAGTGCTGGACGTGCAGGTCTTCAATCGCCTGCGCGCTGCGCGCCACTGGTGGCTGGCGCCCTCGGTATCGATGATCTTCGGCAATGCCAGCGACACCCTGGCCTTCTTCTCCATCGCCTTCTGGCGCAGCAGCGATCCTTTCATGGCCACGCACTGGGTGGAGATTGCGTTGGTCGACTACGGCTTCAAGATCGCCATCAGCCTGCTGTTCTTCCTGCCGGCCTACGGGGCGCTGATGTCGTTCCTGAAGAGCTGGTTCGGCCGTCCGCTGGCGGCGGACCCGGCCTGAGTCCTGCAGCCGATTGCGTCCGGCGGTAAACTGGCGGCTTTGCGCGGTCTTGCCTGACCGCGCGCCCTCCCCTCCACCCTCCACCTGGACTGCGCATGAACTGGCCCCTGTTTGCCCTCGCCGTTGCCGCCTTTGGCATCGGTACCACTGAATTCGTCATCATGGGCTTGCTGCCCGACGTCGCGCGCGATCTGGACGTGAGCGCGCCGGCAGCCGGCATGCTGGTCTCGGGCTATGCCCTGGGCGTGGCCGCAGGTGCACCCATCCTCGCCATCCTCACCGCCAAGTGGCCGCGCAAGCAGGCCCTGGTGGGACTGATGTGCCTGTTCATCCTGGGCAATGTGCTGTGCGCGGTGGCCCCCAATTATGTCTTCCTGATGGTGGCACGCGTGGTCACCGCTTTCTGCCATGCGGCCTTCTTCGGCATCGGTTCGGTCGTGGCGGCCGAACTGGTCGCGCCGCAAAAGCGCGCGCAAGCGGTGGCGCTGATGTTCACCGGACTGACCGTGGCCAACATCCTCGGCGTGCCCCTGGGCACCGCCTTCGGCCATGCGGCCGGATGGCGCTCCACCTTCGGCGTGGTGACCGGTATCGGCGTGCTGGCCGCCATCATGCTGTGGACGATGCTGCCCAAGAAGATCCCCATGCAGATGGGCGATATCTTCCAGGAGTTCCGGTCCATCATCGATACCCGTGTACAGCTCTCGCTGCTGACCTCGACACTGGCCTCGATCAGCATGTTCAGCGTGATCACCTACATCGCCTACATCCTGCTGGACGTGACCGGCTTCAGCACCCAGCAAGAGAGCTGGGTGCTGCTGCTCTTCGGTGCCGGCATCACGGTCGGCGGACTGGTCGGCGGCAAGCTGGCGGATTGGAAGCTGATGCCGGTCATGTGCGGCGTGTTCCTGTGCATCGCCGTCGTGCTGGGGCTGTTCTCCTTCACCAGCCACTACAAGTGGCCGACGCTGGTGACCATGTTCGCTTGGGGTGCGTTCGCCTTTGCGGTGGTGCCGGGCGCACAGATCCGCGTGCTTGATACTGCACGCGGCGCGCCCAACCTCGCCTCGACCCTCAACCAGGGTGCCTTCAACCTGGGCAATGCCACTGGCGCGTGGGTCGGCGGACTGGCGATCTCGGCTGGCCTGCCGCTGACCGACCTGCCGCTGATCGGCTCGTTCTTCGCGCTGCTGGGATTGGCCACGGTCGCCCTGTCGGCCTCGCTGGACAAGCGCGTGCGCGCTCCCGCCTGATCCATCCCCCCGCTCCGGCAAAAAGGCGCTTGACCCTCACGGGCAAGCGCCTTTGTTCATCCGGGTGCTGCAAGCCTGGCGGTCAAGCTGCCTTCAGATGCGCCGAAGCGATGAAGTTGTCGAAGAAACTTTCACATCGGGCCAATTGCTCCAGGGTCACGAACTCGTTGGGCTTGTGCGCATGGACGATGTCGCCCGGCCCGCAGATCACCGCCGGCATGCCGGCCTGGCCGAACAAGCCGCCTTCGGTGCCGAAGCCGACCTTGCGCGCGCGTTCACTGCCCAGGATACGCAATGCCGACGTCACCAGCGGATCATCGGCTGCCGTGCTCATGCCGGGATAGGCGGTGAGGGTCTCGAATTCGATGCGCCCTTGCGCGCCTTCGATCTGCATTTGCGGCAGCACTTCCTGTTCTGCATAACGCTTCACCTCCTCGAAGACCTCGGCCGGATCGATGCCCGGCAGGAAGCGATGCTCGAAGACGAACTCGGCCTTGTCCGGGATGATGTTGGGGGCATTGCCGCCGTTGGAGAGCGTGGTGACGATGGAGGAATACGGCACATCGAAGTCGTAGTCCTGCACTTCGGAATGTCGCACGCGCAAGGCGATCTCGCGGATCTTCAGCTGCATCATGGCGGCATAGTCGATGCTGTTGATGCCCAGGTGCGGACACGAAGAATGCGCCGCATGGCCATGCACCGAACAACGATAGGAGCGCTTGCCCTTGTGCGCGATCACGGGCTGCATCATGGTGGGCTCGCCGATGATGACGCCGGTGGGCTTGATGTCGTTCTGCTGCAGGTCGGCCAGCAGTTCGCGCACGCCCAGGCAGCCGACTTCTTCATCATACGAGAAAGAAAAGTGCAGCGGCGTATGCAAGCGGTCCTGTGCGATGAAAGGCAGCCGCGCCAGGCAGACCGCGATGAAACCCTTCATGTCGCAAGCACCGCGACCGAACAATTTGCCATCGGCCACCTGGGCGACGAAGGGGTCGGTGTCCCAGTTCTGGCCTTTGACGGGCACCACATCGGTGTGGCCCGAGAAGACCGTGCCGTAGCGGCCAGGGCCGGCATCCCCGAGGGTGGCGAAGAGATTGGCCTTGCGCCGCTCGGCGTCGTAGGTCAGGCGCGTGGTGGCGCCGTGGCGCTCAAGGTAGTCGCGCACCCATTCGACGAGGCCCAGGTTGGATTCGCGGCTGATGGTGTTGAAACCGATGAGGGTCTTGAGGATATCCAGCGTCGCCGGGGTCGGTTCCACGGCGGCTGCGTTCAGTGATGCATTCATGATGATGGTTTGCCTGTTCAAATCCGGAACGCGGGCCAGCCGTCAACAGGACGTATGGCTTGCGTGTTCCCTCAGAAGTGCAGCAAGCCGCGTGCCACGGCCGGTGCCTGCTGGGATGCCAGCCGGCTGGTCCATTGCGGCGCAGCTAAAGCCGTTTGCCTCAATTGCACCGCTCTCACCAAATGGGAATGATATTCAGCAAGGATGGGGCAACCGCGCACAAGAAGGCCTTAGCTTACACCGCAATGCATCGCCCGGTTGCGTGGACGAAGGATGTTGACGGCCAAGCCCCGCTACCCGAGGGACGGCAATTTACCCTCAATGCCACTTGAAAAGGGGCAAACGCTTGCGTAAAAACGTCGAACCGTCCCCTATCAGGAAAATCCTGCTATGAGTTTCCACCCATTTTTGTCAGACTGCAGTTGAAGTTTTGTGCCAGGAGAAGCGCCCGCAGAGGCCAGCATGGATTCCCGCGGCACAGGAATGGTGATCAGGGTCACTACAAGAGAAGGACAAGACCATGAAGCCGCCGATCATACTGATGATTGAGTCGAACGGCGAAGCGGTGGAACTGGCGCGCTTTGCGCTGTGGCGCCAGAATTTTCACTGTGTTTTGCAGTGGTATGACGAGGCCGACGCCGCCATCGAGCGCCTGCTGCCACGCCGCCAGGATGGGGAGACACAGATGCCGGGCATGATCTTCCTGGATCCCGGCATGATGGAAAACAATGGACTGGATTTCATCCTGGCCATGAAGGCCGGCCGCGATACCCGTTCAGTGCCCATCGTGGTGTTTGCGGACAGTGATTATCCGCCGGAGATGCCGGCACTGATCGACGCCGGTGCCGTGGAATACCTGCTCAAGCCCGAGACGGCGCAGCAATACATGGAGATGGTGGTGGATCGTGCGCGGCGCTGGAGCAAGCGGCGGCGCCGACGTGCATCCCCTGCGTCTGCCGGCAAGGACAATGCGGGAGCGGACAGAACGAAGGCTGGCGGAGACGATTAGCCGTTGCGCATACCCATGAAAAAAATCGCCGTGATCTTGACAGGTCACGGCGATATTTTTTGCTCGCGCAGCAGGCGCGAGCTGATGCTTATTTCTTCACACGCGTGCTGATGTGGCCATCGAACTCGCGCTGCGCTGCTTCCAGTTTCTTGAGGGCTTCCTGCCAGGGCTGGTAGTCCGCTTCGGTGAGCCAGGAGCCGCCGGGATTCTGCTTCCACTGTTCCAGCTTGGCGGTCATCTTTTCATATTCTTCCAGCTGGGCGACCAGCAGCGATTCCATTTGCGTCTTCAACTCTTCGGCACGGACGATCCAGGGATCTTGTTCCAGTTCTGACATGGGCGGCTTTCCTTGGTGTGAATAATGTGTCGGATGCTATCACGAAGAGGACTGCTTACAGCCGGGAGGCGATTCAGGTGCACCAGGGCCTTCCTCTTTGACGGCGGCTGATGGCCAACGCCGAAAAGATCAAGCGGAAGTCACGCAAAGCAAAGGCCCTAGGGCCCTTGTCCGTATGGATTTCACCTTGCTTGCATTTGGCTGCGGGGACGGGATTTGCAATGTAGGGACAAAAGATCAAGCTCAACTGATCCTGGCCTGTTGATTTGCGTTGAAAACCGACTCCATTCAATAACCCACGAGTCACCCTCCTCGTCGAGCACGCCAATCGCTCACGCCCTGATGCGCAGGACGAGCTGCTGACCGGAGTTTCAAAGGGCAATCCGTATCGCCGCCCTTGGTGTCACTGGCGCGTACTGACTATTCGCGCCGCGCCAGCGTCGTTTGCGGACTTTCTCCGAACAATTTCTTGTAATAGCGCACGAACACGTAAAAGTGGATGAATCCCCAGCTCAGGGCGATGTGCTGAACGTCTGCCGGCACCGATGGGTCCAGCAGGTCTTCCCTTACCCGCTCCAAGCGTTGCGTACGCAGGAACTCCATAGGCGTCATCCCCTTGTACTTGCGGAAGCCCAACTGCAGGGAGCGCGCGCTGATGGCGGAATGCTCGGCAATGTCATTGAGGCTAATGGGGGCAGCCAGGCTGGCCCTGATGAATTCGATGGCACGCTTGATCTGGCGTGGCGCGGGCGTAGGCGGATGACTTGCCAAGACGTGTGAGTAATTGTGCGAAAGGTTCTGCAAGACCATGTGGGCTGCCGCCTGCTGCAGATTGATCAGCGCCAGCGGGGCCTTGATCAAGGGGGCGTTGCCAGAAAGACCTTGCGCAATGATATCGATGATCGATCTGAGCGGCGCCAATACATGAGGATCATGGATCAGCGGGCAGTGAAAGCGAATGGGCTTGTGTACCGGGGCGTCGAGCAGGTGAGACAGCTTGAGGGTCAGGCATTGAACGGTGAAGAACAACCCTTCGCCCGAGGAACCACGCGAGCCAGCGAGTTGCCTGACCTGTTCCAGATTCTGGATGATGGCGCTCCCGCTGCTGCTATGAAGGGCATCCTTGGCAGAGGTCCAGGACGTTTCCCCACTGCGCTGCATATGCAAGCTGTAGCCGCTGGCCTCGGGAGCGTGCCTGACCAGCCAGTCCGTCTTGCTGATCGAGCGATACGCGGCACCGAAGGGAAGCGGGAAGTACTCTCCCTCGTAACTGATCCTGGACTGCTCGGTAGTCAATGCTTCGACCCGGACACCGGTCTCGTGGAAGAACTCATCTAAGGCCTTGGGGGTGGACAGCTTGATTTCTGTTCTTGACCGCCCACTTGTGGCGGAGCCTTGTCTCTTCAAGTGAATTTCGTTGAGAAAAGCGAGCAGTGGCATCGTCCGTCAATGTGTATTCATCCCAGCCAAGAGAATCTTGCGATAAGGGAAGGAAATGGTGAAGAAAAGATTAAGTTTTCCGTGTAATTCTCCCCCATGCATCTGTTAAATATTGCAATAAAGCGAAGCCACCCCAAAAAAAAACGCAGGAATTTATTGATAAATTGGCACTACCCTGGCAATCACGTTAACGTGCAAAGGATTGTGTGATGAACTGCAACCTGAAATATGAAACCGGTTCTTCATGCCCATCTGAACCACATTGACTAAGGGGTGCTCATGAACTGGTTTTATCACCGCAATATCGGAACCAAACTGCTGCTGGCCTTTGCCAGCATCCTCATGCTGACTACTTTTCTGGGTGGGTTCGCCACCTTGCAATTGAGAAAGGTCAACGATGCAGCCGGTGAATTGGCGAGCAACTGGTTGCCTAGCATCCGTTCACTCAACGACATCAAGGTGGCACTGTCCCGGGTGAGAGCTAACGAGGCCCAGATGGCGCTCTATGAGAATGATTCCACGGAACGGACGACCATCACCACCGTCATGAACAAGAACATCGACAGCCTCACGGCGGCGCGCAAGCAATACGAGGGACAGATTTCGGAGCAGGGAGAAAAAGCTATCTACCCGAGTGTCAAGGAGCGTATCGAAAAATTCATCGCCTTGCACGAGCAGACCTTGGCGCTCCTGAGCACGGGCCAGGCGGACCAAGCCAAGCAGCTCCTGCTAGGGCCCGCTTTCCAGAATTACCTGGCGCTATTGGGTGAGCTTGACAAGTTGGCCCAGGTCAACCTCGATGGCAGTCTTCAATCCGTTCATATAGCTGACGTCACATACGACCAGTCACGCTTTGGGATCATCGCCCTGCTGGTGGGCAGCGTTTTGGTCGGCACGCTGCTGGCAGTGTTCATCGCCCGCATCATTTCCACGCCGTTGCGTACTGCTGGTGCCTTTGCCAACCAGGTCGCCGCTGGTGACCTGACGGCCGAGATCAGAGTCAGCTCTCGGGATGAAACCGGGCAACTGAGCATGGCACTCGCTGCGATGAACGAAAACCTGCGGCGCATCGTCAGCCAGGTCCGTGGCGGTACTGAAACGATCGCCACGGCCTCCAGCCAGATATCCATGGGCAACCTGGACCTGTCCTCGCGCACCGAGGAGCAGGCCAGCTCGCTGGAAGAAACCGCCTCGGCCATGGAGCAACTGACCTCCACGGTTCGGGAGAATGCCAAAAATGCGCAGCAGGCCAACCAATTGGCATTGACCGCCTCGTCCATTGCCCAAGAAGGCGGCAAGGTCGTCCACCAGGTCATCGAGACCATGGGCAACATCGATGCCTCTTCCAAGAAGATTGTGGAAATCATCAGCGTCATTGACGGCATTGCCTTCCAGACCAATATCCTTGCCTTGAACGCAGCGGTGGAAGCGGCCCGGGCCGGTGAGCAGGGCCGCGGTTTTGCGGTGGTGGCTACCGAAGTGCGGTCACTGGCGCAGCGGTCTGCCACGGCCGCCAAGGAAATCAAGAGCCTGATCGACAGTTCGGTGCAGCAGGTCGGCGTGGGTAGCACCCTGGTGCAGCAAGCCGGGGCGACGATGGCCGAAGTGGTCTCCAGCGTGCAGCGGGTCACCGATGTAATGACCGAGATTTCGGCTGCCAGCAGCGAGCAGACCCAGGGCATTGAGCAGGTCAACTTAGCCATCACCCAGATGGATGAAGTGACCCAGCAGAATGCTGCTCTGGTGGAAGAAGCTGCGTCGGCGTCGCAATCGCTGTCGCACCAGACCCGGCAATTGTCCGAGCTGGTGGGCGTCTTTCGTCTGCCGGGCGGGGTGATGCACGCTGCTGGCGTAGCGGTCTCCGGGGAAACGCTCCCCGCGACCCGACCACGTCCTGCCGCCTCCACGGTTCCCAGCATTGCCACCAGCCCCAAGGCCAAACCCGTGCCTAGCGCAATTGCCAGCCCTGCCAATTCGGATGAACTATGGGAAACCTTCTGACATAACGAGGAGGACACAATGGGCGAGGCATCCAAAGCCGACCTTGACCGGATCAGACATGAACTGGACGCGGTCTCTTACGATGCGGCCTGGAAGGTGACATCCCTGATCCTCCAGGCCAGCGCGGTGCGCAATGGTCTGGACCAGCCGCTGGCGCCCGAGGAGAGGGACAGCCTCGACTTTCTCATCAACCGCCTCAACAGTGCCGCCCGCGATGCGGAGGAGATAGTGAATATTTTGTACAAACTATCCCGGGAGCAATAAGGCCATCAAGGCATCGCGCATGGTCGTCAAGGAGGTCGAGCGACGGCAGACCGAACTGAAGTGATGCCACCAGGAGAACTCATGCTCTATACCATCTACGTCCACAAGGATCCAGACAGCGCCTGCGGCGCGGCCTTTCCCGATTTTCCTGGCTGCTTTGCTGGCGCGGACAAGCTGCAGGATCTGCCTGCCGCTGCGCAGGAGGCTGTGGAAGCGCACTTCCATGGCGAGACCGAGCCCATTCCGCATCCGAGCGTTCCCGAGGACTGGGCCGGCGATGGGCAATTCCGGGGCGGCTACTGGATGCTGGTGGAGATCGATCTGTCGCGCGTCAATGCCAAGGCTCAATGTGAGCTTGCCGCAAAGCCTGGTCGCGCGCATTGATGCCGTGGCCCAGGCGCGGAGGATGTCGCGGTCAGCGTTCCTGGCGATGGCGGCGGAGCATGAGATGCAAGCAATGGCCGGGGGAGCCACTTAATCCGGGCTACAGCGGTTTGTGGTCCGGAGGCAATTGATACTTTCTGAAACGCATCACATCGCTACCGGCCCACTCGTTCAAGCACCAAACTACCCCTGCAACGGCTCGATCTCATTGCAGCCAAACACAACCGACGCCTTCGTCACATCCCCGAACCCTCCAGGGTTATTGGGCATCGCGCCAGCAACTGCGGCGGGACCCTATGCGCGGCCTGCACATCATCCCGCGAGCGCTTGGTCGATCAGGCCCACAAGGTCGAACTCAGGCGGAAGAGGATGACCATCTTGCGCGTGGTCAACGGCTGAAAAGGTCACGCAAAAGTCACGCAGGCCGTTTTTGCAGAGTCACGCAAAAGCAAAAGGCCTCTAACGCTGTCACGTTAGAGGCCTTTATCTGCAAGGCTTTCGCCTTAAAGCATTTGGTTGCGGGGGCAGGATTTGAACCTACGACCTTCGGGTTATGAGCCCGACGAGCTGCCAGACTGCTCCACCCCGCGTCTGAAGAAAACAATTATAGGGCAGGTAAAATCGGAATGCAAACATTTTCTGCAATCTTTTTACAGTGATACACTCCTAACCGCATTGCAGCTTCCCGTCGCCGTCCACGACAGCGTCCCAACGCCCCGTCGCCGCAGCAGGAAAATGCACCACAGGCCCTTCCCTACTATATATAAAGACAGACACCTTCCGAGCCTCTATGAAATTCTGTTCCGAGTGCGGCCACACAGTCTCCCTGCAGATCCCTCCCGATGACACGCGGCTGCGCCATGTGTGCGGCAACTGCGGCGCAATCCATTATCAGAATCCAAAGATGGTGGTCGGCTCCATCCCCGTCTGGGAGCAGGATGGCCAAACCAAGGTCCTGCTGTGCAAGCGCGCCATCGAGCCGCGCCTTGGTTACTGGACGCTGCCAGCCGGTTTCATGGAAAACGCCGAAACCACAGAAGACGCCGCCCGCCGCGAAACCGAAGAGGAAGCCGGCGCCCGCATCGAGCTGCACGAACTGTTCTCCCTGGTCAACGTGCCCCACGTGCACCAGGTCCACCTCTTCTACCGCGCCACCTTGCTCGACCTCGACTACCAGGCCGGTGTCGAAAGCCTGGAAGTGGCCCTCTATACAGAAGACCAGATCCCCTGGCACGACATCGCCTTCCCCACGGTGGAATTTACCCTGCGCGCCTTCTTTGCCGATCTCAAGAACGTGCGCAGCGGTGAAGGCAGCTTCGCGCTGCACACCGAAGACATCCGCCGCCGCATGATCTGATCCGCAGGAGTACGCGGATGATCGCCTGGCTGGACCTCGATACGCCTTTCCCCGATGTCTCCCGCGCCCTGGCCGACCCGGCCGGGCTGCTGGCGGCAGGCGCCGACCTGTCGCCGCAGCGGCTGCTGGAAGCTTATCGCCACGGCATCTTCCCCTGGTTCTCCGAAGGCCAACCCATCCTCTGGTGGAGTACCGATCCGCGCATGGTCCTGCGCACCGATCGCTTCGTGGTCTCCGACAGCCTCAAGAAAACCCTGCGCCGCATCGAACGCAGCCGCCACGGCGACGGTCTCTGGCAAGTCACCTTCGATACCGTCTTCGAACAGGTCATGCAAGGCTGCGCCGGTCCGCGCCGCCACGAACAGGGCACCTGGATCTCCCCCGAGATCATGGCCGGCTACACCGGCCTGCACCGCGCCGGCTACGCCCATTCCTCCGAAGTCTGGCTCAACGGCGAACTGGTCGGCGGGGCCTATGGCGTCTCGATCGGGCGCATGTTCTACGGCGAATCCATGTTCGCCCGCGTGAGCGATGCCTCCAAGGTGGCGCTGGCACACCTGGTGTTCTTCCTGCGCAGCCACGGCGTGGAGATGATCGACTGCCAGCAGGAAACCTCCCACCTGGCCTCGCTGGGCGCTCGGCCGATCGCCCGCAGCGACTTCCTGCACCACCTGCGCGCAGCCATCCAGTGGCCGCAGATCCGGGGCTGGGAACCACTGAACCTGCTGGAGCACGGCATCCCGTCGGCGCGGCGCGACTGAGGCTGGCGCCGTTCTTCACTGCGGGCATCAAAATGGTGTAAATTGGAACCTGACTCCACGGACCGCACGGCGCGCCCGAGACCCCCGCCGCCGGCCTCCAGCAAGACAGGACAGGACGCACATGACGCATCTCAAAGACTTGCCGTTCTCCACGTTGCAGTTCTATGCAACCGCGCCCTACCCGTGCAGCTATCTCGATGACCAGCAAGCCCGCTCCCAGGTGGCCACCCCGTCGCATCTCATCAATGCGGATGTGTATTCTGAACTGGTCAAGACGGGCTTTCGGCGCAGCGGCATCTTCACTTACCGGCCCTATTGCGATGGCTGCACTGCCTGCACCCCGGTCCGCATCCGAGTGGCCGACTTCGAACGCAACCGCAGCCAGCGCCGCGCCTGGGAACGCAATCGCGGCCTGCAGACCCTGGTCACCAACCTGACCTACGCCCACGAGCATTACGAGCTCTACCTGCGCTACCAGTGCGCCCGCCACGCCGGCGGCGGCATGGACCAGGACAGCCGCGACCAGTACGCGCAGTTCCTGCTGCAGAGCAAGGTCAATACTCGCCTGGTGGAATTCCGCGAGCCTGACGGTACCCTGCGCATGGTCAGCATCATCGATGTGCTCAATGACGGTCTGTCCTCGGTCTACACTTTCTTCGATCCGGACCTGCCGACAGCCTCCTTCGGTACCTACAACATCCTCTGGCAGATCGAACAGGCGCGCCAGCTCGATATGCCCTACGTCTACCTCGGCTACTGGATCAAGGAAAGCCAGAAAATGGCCTACAAGACCAATTACCAGCCACTCGAAGCCCTGCATGAAGGTGAATGGCGCCTGCTGGAAGGCTGAAGCAAGCTTCAGCTGTGTGGCGCATCGTCTGCAAAAACAGGCGCAGCGGCATCAAATTTGCGACGACGACGGCGCCGAGGCGGGGAAGCATGGGCGGTGCGCGTTAGAATAGCGGCAGTTTTTTTGGCCCCCTTCCTTTCCTGATCGTCCCATCGTGTCCGACAAATTCCTCTACGCGCTCGCGCGTCCGCTGCTGTTTTCCCTGGAACCCGAAACTGCGCACCATCTGGTGCTGCCCGCCTTGCGCTGCGCTGCACGCTACAGCCTGACCGACTTCATCACCAAAAAGCCGGCCGCCGATCCGCGCACCGTCATGGGCATCACCTTCCCCAACCCGGTCGGCATGGCCGCTGGTCTGGACAAGGACGGCGCCTACATCGACGGCCTGGCCGCACTGGGCTTCGGTTTCATCGAGGTCGGTACCGTCACGCCGCGTGCCCAGCCGGGCAATCCGCTGCCGCGCATGTTCCGGCTGCCGGCCGCCGATGCGGTGATCAACCGCATGGGCTTCAACAATGGCGGGGTGGATGCCTTCGTGACCAATGTGCAATCCTCGCGCTTCTACCAGGAGCGCCAGGGCGTGCTGGGCCTGAACATCGGCAAGAACGCCGATACCCCGATCGAACGCGCCGCCGAGGACTATGTGGCTTGCCTGGAAAAGGTCTACCCGTACGCCAGCTATGTGACGGTGAATATTTCTTCGCCGAACACCAAGAACCTGCGCCAGCTGCAGGGCGCCTCCGAACTGGATTCACTGCTGTCGCAGCTCAAGACGGCCCAGCGCCGCCTGGCGGATCGTCACGGCCGTTATGTGCCGGTCGTGCTCAAGATCGCGCCGGACATGGAGTTGGAACAGGTCAAGAACGTCGCCGACGCGCTGCTGCGCCACCAGATCGATGGCGTCATCGCCACCAACACCACCATCACCCGCGATGCCGTGCAGGGCCTGCCCCATGGCGAAGAGGCTGGCGGCCTGTCGGGCAAGCCGGTGCTGGAGCTGTCCAACCAGGTGATCCGCGGCCTGAAGGCTGAAGTGGGCGAAGCCTTGCCCATCATCGGCGTGGGCGGCATCTTCAGCGGCGCCGATGCGCAAGCCAAGATCGATGCCGGCGCCTCGCTGGTGCAGCTCTACACCGGCCTGATCTACCAGGGGCCGGCGCTGGTGCATGAGTGCGCCGAGGCATTGCGCGCAAGGCAGCTGCCTGCGGCCGCAGCGCATCACTGAGCTGCCACCACAGGCGCAAACGAAAACAGCAGGCCTGGTGCCTGCTGTTTCTCTTTGAAGCTGCGCCAGAACGGGCGCAAAGTGCGCTTACTCCTTGGACGACTCCTTCTTGAGGTTGAAGATCCGGCGCGCATTGGCGTCGGATTCGGATTTCTTCTCAAAATCGGTCTTTTCGCAACCGGCCAGCACAACGCCAACGACCAGCGTCAGCAACATGACGACGACACGCATGATTTCCCCCAGAAATTTCGGATAAGGCCCCGGCAAGCTGTGCTTCCCTCCCACAGGCAAGCCCACAGCGCCATGGTGTGTGCCCCGGCGGGCAGCACGACGGGCCGGCAGGCGCCATTTTATGCGCAAAAGATCACCTCACGATGACCATCTGTGAAAGTTTCCGCGCAAAACCGCCTGCCGTTCCCCTCTATAATGGCAGGCTTCCGGCGGCCCGGCCGTCGCCCTGCTTTGTGTCCATGTCCGTCAACACCATCGCCATCAATCGCCAGATGCGCCGTTTCGATGACCATGCCAGCGTCTGGCTGTTTGGTTACGGCTCCATCATCTTCAAGGCCGACTTCCCTTACCTGGAACGCCGGCCAGCTCACATCACCGGCTGGGCGCGACGCTTCTGGCAAGGCTCGCACGATCACCGCGGCACCGCCGAGGCACCGGGCCGGGTCGTGACCCTGGTGCCTGAAGCAGGAGCCGACTGCGCCGGCATGGCTTACCTGATTACGCCGGAAGTCTTCGCCCACCTGGATCACCGTGAAAAGAACGGCTACCTGCGGCTGGCCACGGCCATGCGCTTCGAGGACGGCGAGACCGCCGAAGGTCTCATCTACATCGCCGCCGAGGACAACGAGGCCTTCGCCGGCCCGGCCAGCGAACTGGAGATCGCGCGCCAGATCGCCGGCGCCGTCGGCCCCAGCGGGCGCAACAGCGAATACCTGCTCAAGCTGGCCCAGGCCCTGCGCGACCTGGGCGCCGAAGATAGCCACGTCTTCGCCATCGAACGGCACCTGCTGCAGCTGACCGGGCAGCCAGTCGTGCTATCGTCTGCCCCACGCCCCTGAGTCCAGCCTCACTTACTCCAACAAGGAAAAAGAACATGATCAAGACCATTGCCGTCGGCCTCACGCTCCTGATGACCCTGGCCGCCTGCACCACCCCGGTGGAGCGCACTTCCACCGGCGACATCCCCGCCGCACGCGTCTACATCAAGAGCATGACCGAGCAGGCTGCGGGCCTGTCGCAGATCACCTTCACCCGCGCCGCCGGACTGCTCAACAATGACATGCTGGAACTGGCCATCAACGATGTAGTACTGGCCCAGATTGCCGGCGGCGAGCACCTGTCGATCTGGCTCAAGCCGGGTAGCTACGATTTCAGCATCAAGCGCGTCAGCAGCCTGGGCAGCAATGCCGGCCCGACCACCGACAAGTTGACCGTCCAGGTTGCCCAGGGCGGCCGCTACCAGGTCCAGGTCAGCACCGAATTGCGCGGGCTGACCCTGCAATTGGCCAAGTAAGCCCAAGGCCCACGGCGCAACAAATGCGCCGCATTCCGTTGTTTTACACCACAGCCCCTGTCGTGCGGATGAAACACCGCGCGACAGGGGCTTGCTCATTGCGCTGGCGAGCAATGAAACAAGTCATTGATTTTAAATGATTTTTAAAAATAGAAGACCTTGCAGCCACCGTCAACCGCCACATTATTCACAAATCAGATAACTGGTATTGGGATTCAAAAGTGGAAGCGCGCCCGTGAAGCGAATATATTGCAATGCAACAGATCAATTTCTTCCTCACGGAGCTCACCATGAACATCGTCGCCGACATCCTCCCGTACACCCTGCTCATCGGCGCCATGGTCGCGCGCTACCTGATTTCGGTCAAGTAAGCAGTACCCTGGCCGGGCCCGCGCCAGCCTCCTCCAAGGGGCAGTGCGTTGCCACGGAGCAGTCTTGAAAAGCGGTGATTGTCGCGTTGCAACGCAGACAAGCCGCTTTTTCTTTTTGGGTGCGCTGACGGCAGGAAATGCATTTATTTGGTGCAAATTTGCACCATTATCATCCTAGATGATATCTCGTGCGGGGCGTGCTGCGACGAAAATCGACGACCGCCGAGGTAAATCCTGCTCTTCCCCCTCACTTGCAAACCTGCTGCAGCGCATTACACTCGCAAGCTTTGCCAACGCAACGAAAGTGATGCATGAAGCGACTTGCCTCCCTCCTCGCCGCCTCCGCCCTGCTGCTGGCCGTGCAAGGCTGCGCCTGCGCGCCCGGCTTCGTCGGCTTTGACAGCCGCTGCCAGTTCACCAACGTTCCCAGCGGGCAACCCTGAATGTAGAAAAGCGCCGCATCGGGCCCCTCCGGGACCCCATGTCGGCGCTTTACATGCGTAATTCCACGTTAATTCCAGAACCTTCCTTCAGCTGGCGCCGGGCGTTTGCTCACTCCACCGCCGGCAACACCCGCAACCACTCTCGCAGGTCGTGCATGGCTTGCTCCCGCAAGCCCGCTTCTTCGTTGAAGATCTCGTGGTAAGCCGAGGCATACCAATGCAGCGTCTTGCGCTGGCCCGGCAGGGCCTCAAAGAACGCCCGGCTGCCGCGTGGCGCCACGAAGGCATCGTCGCCTGCCACCTGCAACAGTACCGGCCGGGTGAATTGTCCGGCATCACGCGCCGCCTGGTGCATGGCGTCGAGCATGAAGTTGAGCATGCGCGGGGCGATCTTGCCGTGATTCAGCGGATCTTCCCGGTACGCCCGCACCGCATGCGGATCATGCGAAATACGCTGGGCCGGCAAGGCAGTCGGTAGCGCCAGGCCGGGCGCCATGAAGGAGGACACCTTCAGCAGCCATTGCTGCCAGCCCGACAGATCCAGCGCCAGCGCAGGCGAGGACAAGGCCAGCGCCCGAACGGGACTGAAGCCGCCGGTAGCAAAGCGCGCGGCCACCAGCCCCCCCATGCTGTGGCCGAACAGGATCGGGGTGCACTCGGTGCGGCGGCTGAAGTCATCGAAGCTCTGCTTCAGGTCGCGCAGCAGGTCGTCCGATTGGATGAGGCTGCCCTGCCGCCCGCCCGAATTGCCGTGACCGCGATGGTCGCAGATACGTACCGACAGTCCGGCCTGGTTGAACAGCTGCGCCAGGGCGCTGTAACGTCCACCGTGCTCGCCCAGGCCATGCACCATCTGCACGGCCGAGGTGGCACCGGGCAGCAGCCAGTCGCGGCAGAACAGGCGGGTGCCGTCGGCGGCGTCGATCCAGTGTTCCTGCGCGGTGAGGGGAAGTGTCATGGTTTCTTCACGAGAGAGGAATCGGCATCAGCCTGGCCCCGGGTGGCGCGCCAGGCCTTGCGCAAGCGCCGGCTCTGGCGCACTGCCAACTGCAGCGAGGCCGCCCAGGACAAGGGACGCGGATGCACCACCGCCCGCAATGCGCGGGCATAGTCCAGCACCATGCCGGGGGTCCAGGCCATGGTCACGGCACGTTTGCGGATCTGGCTGGCGACCCAGATCTCGGGGGTGAACATCATCCGCACCGCATTGAACCAGTGCCGGTCGCGAGCGCCGATGACGCCTTCCAGCGCCGCCTCCAGCGCATGGGCCACGGTACTGGAACAGTTGCGGTAGGTCAGGTTGTAGATCTCGGTCTGGCGGTAATGCTGCCAGAAGCGGTCCAGCGCGGCGCGCCGGTAATCGCGGAAAACGATCTTTTCCGTCGAATCACACCAGGCTGCGGCTTCGCTGCGGTAGTCGCTCAGGTAGCGCCCTTTGACGTCGTTGTCGGCGGTGGCGCGCAAGAGGCGGGCGAACTGGTCCGGCGAGCGGTCGATTTCCTCGGCCGGATAAAGGCTGATGTACAAGTCGGGCTGGATCTCCAGCGCCGCATGGCCGGTCGAGATGACGCCCTGCATGTTGACGGCGGCGATGTAGCGGTCGATCACCGGTTGCCGCCGCGCCGGGCCCTTGGCGCTGCCGGCCGGCGTCCACACATGCACCGTCATGGGCGCCGCGGACGCGGAAGCCGGCGTAGGCATCGCCGGCGTGTCCAGCCGTGCTTGCAGGTCAGGCGCACCGTCATGCAGTCCGGCATCGAAGGGCCGGTCGTCGCCGCTGTTGCGCTCGGCCAGTATGGCGGCCGAGGCCTGCTGCGGCAGCATGCGGCTGCGCAGCGCCAGCCAGATCATGTTCCAGCCCCCAAACATCAGGCCCAGCCCCAGGCAATAGGGCAGCGTGCCCTTGTAATGCGTGGGATAAGGCTGGAAGAAGAAGACCGCCAGGGCAATCTGCACCAGGCCGCCCAACAACGCCATGCGCCAGCGCGGAAAGCGCACCACCAGGGCCGAGGTGATCTGCAGCGCGCCGCCAATGGTGAAGGCGATGCCAAAGAGCATGGCCAGCGCCATGTTGCTGGCCTGGTGCTGGGTGATGACCAGCACGGCAATGAGCAGGAACACCCCGCCCTTGGCATAGCGCAAGGTCTTCTGGGCGCCCATGCCGCTGTTGGCCACCCACAGGGTCAGCAGGCTTTCCAGCAGAAGCAGGTAGCCGAACAGGGTGAGCGGAAAATTGAGCACGCCATCGAGCGCATCGATGACCAGCGAGACCCCGATGGCGCCCCAGGCCAGGCCGGCCACCGCCAGGGCATGCCAGTTGCGGCGGATGAAATCGGCGCCCAGCAATAACAAGACAAGTCGTATCACGGTATTCCCTGGGCTGCGCCCTTCCCTTTGCGATCCCGCATTCTGGGGGATTACGGGGCGCGAAGCAAATCGGCCGCCGACAGGACTGGCTCCGGTCGGCGCAATGCCGCACAATGCCGGGCCAACCTCCTTGTTTGCTTGTCATGTCCATGTCCTTGCCGGTCTTGATCTCCGCCATCGCCAGCAGCCTGCTGCTGCCGCCCGTCTCGCCCGTGCTGCTCTACCTGGCCGGTACCTGGCTGCGCCGCCGTGCGCCCCGCACCGGCCTGGCCCTGATGCTGCTGGGCGCTACGATCCTGCTGGTACTGAGCACGCGCATCGGCGCCCTGTGGCTAGTGCGGCCGCTGGAAGCGCAATACCCGCCGTTGGCCAGCCCGGGCCAAGCCCAGGCCATCGTCATCCTGGGCTCGAGCCGCATGGACCAGGCGCCGGAATACGGGGGCAGCGACGAATCGACGCCCCTGGGGATGAAGCGGCTGCAATATGCTGCCCATCTCGCCCGCCAGACCGGCTTGCCCATCCTGGTCACGGGCGGCAGTCCCGACGGCTCGCCGCAGAGCGAAGCGGCGGTGATGGCCCGCAACCTCCAGCGCGACTTCGGGGTCGCGGTACGCTGGCAGGAGACCCGCTCCGCCACCACCGCCGAGAACGCCAGCTATTCGGCCGCCATGCTCAGGGCGGAGGGCGTCGAACGCATCCTGCTGGTCACCGACACCATCCACATGCCGCGTGCCATGCGCGTCTTCACGCAGACAGGCTTGCAGGTACAGGCTGCGCCGACCCTGTTCCTGGACCGCGCCCGCCCGCGCCCCACCGATTACCTGCCGCGTGCCGGCAACCTCGACCTGGCCAGCTACGCCCTGCGTGAATGGATAGGCCAGTGCTGGTATCGGGTGCGCCACGCCTTGGGCCATTGAAAACGGCTAAGGGAGCACAAGCCAAGAGCAAAAATGCGCGCCCTTGCTCCTCCTGTTCCGCCAATCAGCGCCGCAAAGCAGAGGTAGAGTGACAAAGTCGCGCGCATTTCGTCAGCAAAAGCCCGTGAACAACACCTTGACCTAGTAGCAACAACAACGCTCACGCAAAGCGATGCACCCGGTCCGCCAGGCCAGGTGCCATCGTCCCGGCACAACGATGCCAGCGAGCACCTCTACAATATTGGGAGATACATCATGGGCCAGTTGTCCTTCAGCAAGAAACTGTGGCTGCCACTCGGTTTGAGCCTGGTCGCACTACTGGCGATTTCCGTCTTCAGCGCCTTCATGGTGCGTGACGTGCGGCTGGAAGAACGCAAGAACGACCTCACCAACATCGGCCAGACCGCCCTGTCCATGGTCAAGGCCTATGGTGCGCTGGCCGAAAGCGGCGCGCTGAGCAAGGAAGAGGCGCAAAAACGCGCCAAGGCCGCCATGAAAAGCCTGCGCTACGGCACCGATGGCTACTTCTCGATTTCCACCTCCGGCCAGATCATCGTCATGCACCCGATCAAACCGGAACTGGATGGCAAGGACCTCACCAACTTCAAGGATCCGGCCGGCAAGAACCTGTTCGTCGAGATCACCAAGGCCGGCAGCCAGCCCGGCGGCAGCTTTGTCAATTACCTCTGGCCCAAGGTCGGCGCGGCCGAACCGGTGCCCAAGACCTCCTTCGTGATCGCCTACCAGCCCTGGGACTGGAACCTGACCACCGGCGCCTACATGGATGACATCAACGCGGCCTTCATGCGCACCCTGACGCAGATGGCCATCCTCTTTGCCGTCGTGGCGGCAGCCTTGGGGGCACTGGTGATCGTGATCAACCGCGGCATCCTGCGCACCATCGGCGGTGACCCGGCCAAGGCAGCGGAAGTCGCCAACCGCATCGCCCAGGGCGACCTCACGCCCAACATCGAGACCGCACCAGGCGACCAGGGCAGCCTGCTCTTTGCAGTGCGCAGCATGCGCGATTCGCTCCTGAGCACCATCGCCAACATCAAGACCTCGGCCGACACCATCGCCACGGCCAGCCAGGAAATCGCCAGCGGCAACCTCGACCTGTCCGGCCGCACCGAACAGCAAGCCGGCTCCATCGAGGAGACCGCCTCGGCCATGGAAGAACTGACCGCCACCGTCAAGCAGAATGCCGACAACGCACGCCAGGCCAACCAACTGGCCGAATCGGCCTCCGAAGTGGCGATCCAGGGCGGCAGCGTGGTCAGCCAGGTGGTGCAGACCATGGAGGGGATTACCGACAGCTCGCGCAAGATTGCCGACATCATCGGCGTGATCGACGGCATCGCCTTCCAGACCAATATCCTGGCCCTGAACGCGGCGGTGGAAGCCGCCCGTGCCGGCGAACAGGGGCGCGGCTTTGCGGTGGTAGCCTCGGAAGTGCGTTCGCTGGCCCAGCGCTCGGCCTCGGCCGCCAAGGAGATCAAGACCCTCATCGATGATTCGGTAGCCAAGGTCGATACCGGCAGCAAACTGGTCGAACAGGCCGGCGCCACCATGACTGAGGTGGTGGCCAGCGTGCGCCGCGTCACCGACATCGTCGGCGAGATCAGTTCGGCCAGCCAGGAACAGAGCGCCGGCATCGCCGAAGTCGGCCGCGCCATCACGCAGATGGATGAGGGTACGCAGCAGAACGCCGCGCTGGTGGAACAAGCCGCTGCAGCCGCCCAGTCGCTGCAGGATCAGGCCGCCACCCTGGCCGGCCTGGTCGGCCGCTTCCAGACCGATGGCAGCCAGGCGCGCACGGTTCATGCCACCCAGGCTGCGCCGGCCGCCTCCGCGAGCGCCAAACCTGCCGCACGACCGGCTGCGGCCGCCGCACCCCGCAAGCCGGCTGCGGCCCCGGCTGCGCGTGCAGTCATTGCTGCTCCCAAGGCCGCGCCCGCCAAGCCTGCCGCAGCGCCCAAGGCGGAGGCGGCGGCGGCCAAGCCAGCAGCCAAGCCCTCTCGCCTGCCTGCCGGAGAAGATGAAGGGGATTGGGAAACCTTCTGAGGGATCTGCTCACTGCACCACAAGCCCGCCTGTGTGCGGGCTTTTTTCATGGCGCATGTTGCGTGGTTCAGTCCAGCGCGGCCAGGTTTTCTCCGACCAGGCGGCCAATGAGGCCGCTATCGGGGGGCACTGCAAGCGCGCGGGCCATATCCTGCTTGCCGGTGGCAATGAGGCCCTGGTCATGCGGCGCGATGGTGTATTCGCTGTGACAGGCCGGACAGTAAAGCGTATCCCCGGCGGCAGCATGGCGCGGACGCACCACTACGGGACCGCAGGATAGACAGCGCTGCAGCGGAATGCCTTCGTCACTGTGGCCGACGATGTGGGCCAGTTCCTCATGGGCTTGCAGGCCGATGAAGAGACGTCCCAGGTTCGCATCGAACTGCTTGCCCAGCTCGCCCTCGATGATCTCCATGGCGCGCCCGATGGGCATGCCGCTGCGATAGGGGCGCGTACTGGTCATGGCATCGAAGGCGTCGCAGATGCCAACGATGCGCGCGGCCAGGGGAATTTCCTCACCGCGGCGTCCGTAGGGATAGCCCCGGCCATCCGGGGTTTCGTGATGCAGCAGCACCGCGTCCTCAGCCAGGGCTGCCAGCGGATGGCCGGCCAGCATGCGGTGGCCGATCTCGGGATGGGTCTTGATGACGGCATATTCGGTGTCATCCAGGCGCGATTTCTTTCCCAGTACGGCATCGGGAATGCCGATCTTGCCCAGGTCATGCAGGAAGGCGCCGATGGTAATGCGGGCCACCTGTTCGGACGGCAGCCCTGCCGCCTCGGCCAGCAGGCGCGAGAGCCGCGCCACCCGCCACAGGTGTCCACCGGTGTAGGGGTCGCGGGCCTCCACGGCCCAGGCCAGCAGGAACAGGCTCATCAACAGCTGTTCGTCGCGCGCAGCCTGGCGCGCAGCGGCCTTGCGCGTGGCGCGCTGCCACAGGGAAAGCAGACTCATCAAACAACTCCTTGCAGGGTGGGATCGTCCTGGACCAGCCTGATATCGACCTCGCGCTCGACGAAACGCCATTCCGCGCTCTGGCGCAGGCGCGACACCAGTTCTTCGAAGGCGTCGGCGTGTTGCGGTGCGTACTCGAACCAGGTCAGGAAATCGAAGGACTGGCCCAGCTCCCGCGCATGATAAAGACGGCGTGCGATGGGCGGCAGGTACTCCAGGCCGATGGCAATGTGGTGCGACTGTTCTTCCAGGATGGCGCGCCGTTCATCCTGGCCCAGGGCCCACCAGGCCGGGTTCTTGCGGATCGGGATGAGCGCCGCACAGCGTGCCTCCGGCCTGCCCAGCCCCTGCTGTACCGCTGCCAGGGTATCGAGCTCCTGCCGTGTGGCATAGCGCGGATGGCCGGTGGCGCCATCGAGGCGCCACTGCGCGCCGGCGGCCACATCGCCGGCCTCGTCCGGCCCAACCACGGCCAGCCGGTCGGCCTGGGCAAGCGCCTGGCCCGTGACAGCGGTGATGCGCTCGATACGCCAGGCGCCACGGGTACCCGCCACGAAGGCGGTCTGGATGACACTCATGCCTTGTCCCTCAAGAAGTTACCAGCGCAGCAGGCGCGGCCCCAGCAGCAAACCCACCGCGGCCGGAATGAGAATGCCCAGGAAGTACCAGACGCCCCAGAAGGGAACGCCCATTTCAGGGCAATGCAGGCAATACACCATGGTGGCGGTGGCGCCGGCCAGCAGGCCAGCCACCGCGCCAGTCAGGCGCAGCCGGGTCGGGGCCATGCCGCGCACGGCCCAGAAGATGCCGATGAACAGCGGAATGGACAGCAGCGCGATGTTGAAGGGGCAGCTGCGCCAGCTGATCCCCATCAACAGCGGCAGACGTTGCACCGCCGGCGCACTGAGCAGCACCAGTGCGCCCCCCAGCCACACCGCCAGGCTGGGCAAGGCGATGCCCGCCCAGCGCGCGCCCACGCGCAAACCCGGACGCACCAGGCGCCGCAGCACCAGCATGGCGCCCACCGCCAGCGTGGTCGGAAAAGCCAGCTTGATCCAGAACAGCGGCACGCCCAGCATCACGGCCAGGTCGGGACGCAGCCCGTAGATCTTCAGCATCAGCAACAGCGAACCCAGGCCACCCAGCGCCAGGGCCTGGGCCATCTGTTTTACCGGCAAGCGGCGGTCCACCGGCGCCACGCCGCTGGCCATCATCGATATCAGGTCTTCAGTCTTCATGGTTGCAATTTCTCCCGGATCTTCAGGGCCAGGGCCTTGAGGCCGCGATGGATGCCGACTTTCACGGCCGATTCCGACATCCCCGTCAGTTGCGCCGTCTCGGCCACCGACAAGCCTTCCAGCTTGACGTGCACGATCGGCAGGCGCTGCTTGTCGGGCAATTCTTCGAGCAGGGCGCCGACATCGCGCCGCGCCTGGGCCGGTTCGTCGTCGCAAATGGCCAGCAGGTCGTGTTCTTCTTCCAAGGGGTCATTGAAGGCTTCGCGACGCGAACGGGCGCGCAGGAAATCCATCAGCTTGTAGCGGGCGATGGCGTGCACCCAGGCCGTCAGCGGCTGCTCGGGGCGATAGGTATGGCGCGCATTGTGGATGGCCAGAAGGGTTTCCTGCACCACATCCTCCACATCATCCTGCAGATGCACCAGCCGCTTGCGCAGGAAGGCCCGCAGGCGGCCGCTCAGTTCGGAGAGAAAGTTGCGATAGGCCGCAGCATCGCCATCGAGACCGGCCAGCAGCAGCGTGCGCAGGCGCTCCTCGGCCGGATGCGCGGACTGGCCGGGACGGTCCGCTGCCTCCTCCGGCAAGGCCGGGCCGCCAGTGGCCAACAGGTAAGGACTCTCAGTCATGGAACGCCGCCCGATTACCAACGAAGCAGCCATGGGCCGCACAAGGCGCCGGCCCCCGTCGGCAGCGCCACCCCCAGTACATACCAGACGCCCCAGAACGGCGGCGCCATCTCTACGCAATAAAGCGAATAGACTAGCACGCCCTGTGCACCCGCCACCAATCCGGCCACCGCGCCCGCCGCATGCAATTGCGTGGGCGCCATCCCGCGCAGGAACCACAGCATGCTCGCCAGCGTCGGCAGCGATAGCAAGGCGACGTTGGCCGAACACACTTCCCAGCTGCTGCCCAGCAGCAGGTCCAGCCGCTGCGAGGGTGGTGCCAGCGCCAGCCAGCTACCGCCTGCCAGCCACAGCAGGGCCGGTGGCAACAACAGTCCAGCTGCCGGGGCCAGCCCCATGCGCATGCCCGGCAGGGCCAGGCGCGAGGCCACCAGTTGACCGGCCAACAGGGCCGCCAGCGGGAACGAAACCTTCATCCAGAACAGCGGCTGCTGCAACAGTTCGCGCAGGTCGCTGCGCACTCCATAGAGAATGGCCAGCAGCAGGGCCGCCCCCATCAGCCCCAGCGCCAGCGCTA
Organism: Herbaspirillum sp. CAH-3; assembly: GCF_009668275.1. Classification (NCBI taxonomy): domain Bacteria; kingdom Pseudomonadati; phylum Pseudomonadota; class Betaproteobacteria; order Burkholderiales; family Oxalobacteraceae; genus Herbaspirillum; species Herbaspirillum sp. CAH-3. The sequence continues at coordinate 55,200 of NZ_VSWE01000024.1, forward strand.
CCGCCATGCGCGCGGCCACGTTGCGCACCAGGCTGCGCTGGAGGGGGCCGGTGGGCTCGCCCGTGCCGGCTGCCAGCATGTTGACCAGTTCCATCGTTTTCATTCACATCCCCTGTAAGCCCCTGCGGGCGGACTGCGCAATGGCGCGCTCTATTTTGTATTCGTTCACAACTGCGCTCCGGTTACAGCTGGCGCGAAAAATATTTCTGCAAAAAAGTTTCCGCGCCCTGTAACCGGCCAGCCCCTCCCTGCGAATTAACAAGCAGATCGGACGCTACGCAGCATTCGCAACGGCACCGGTCAGTGTCACTTCCACTTCATCCATTACTAGGAGCACACCATGAACCACTTCGTCGCCACCGCCGCCCTGACCCTCGCCACCCTCGCCTCCGGCGTCGCCATGGCCCAAGACAAGCAACCGATGAACAAGACTGCCGTCGAGAAGTGCTATGGCGTCTCCATGGCCGGCCAGAACGACTGCAAGGCCGGTGAAGGCACCACCTGCGCCGGTACCGCCAAGATGGATTACCAGGGCAACGCCTGGAAGAACGTCCCGGCCGGCACCTGCACCTCCATCAAGACCCCGCGCGGCATGGGTTCGCTCAAGCCGGTCTGATCCTGGCGGAGCCATCGGCCATGACAACGCACACCCTCACCGCCGGCCTGGGCCTGAAGCCCCAGCATTTCGATGCAGCGCTGGCCTGCACGGCACCGGGACTGTGGTTCGAAGTCCATCCGGAAAACTACCTGATGGAAGGCGGCCCGCGCCTGGCCTGGCTGCAGGCCATCCGCGCGCAGCATCCGGTGTCCTTGCACGGGGTGTCGTTGTCATTGGCCGGGCCTGACGCGCCCGATCCGCTGCACCTGCGCCAGCTGGCGCAACTGGCCGAGCGCATCGAACCGGTGCTCGTTTCCGAACACCTGGCCTGGTCGCGCGCAGGTGGGCACTACCTGCCCGACCTGCTGCCCGTGCCACGCACCAGCCAGACGCTGGCGCGCGTGGCCGCCAACATCAGCCGGACCCAGGATGTCCTCAAGCGCCGCATCGCGCTGGAAAATCCCTCGCACTACCTGCGCATGGACCAGCACGAATGGAGCGAGCCTGAATTCCTGCAGGAGCTGGTCCGCCGCACCGGTTGCGGCTTGCTGGTGGACGTCAACAATGTCCACGTCAGCGCCACCAACCTCGGCCTCGATGCCCGCCAGTACCTGGACCAGCTGCCGGTAGCGGACATCCTCGAAATCCACCTGGCCGGCCACAGCGCCGACGCCAGCCTCCCTGGCCTGCTGGTCGATTCGCATGACGCGCCCATTGCCGCTGCCGTCTGGGATCTGTATCAACACCTGCTGGCACGCACCGGCGAGCGGCCCACGCTCATCGAGCGCGATGGCAACGTGCCGGCTTTCGAGGTGCTGCTGGCCGAGCGCAACATCGCCAACGCCTTGCTGCATCCGGCCATCGACACACGTGAGGAGCAGCCCGCATGAACGCTCCCGAACACCGCTATTACGACGCCTTCCTGCAAGCCCTCTTCGAGGGGCAAAGCGACCACCCCACTGTGGGTGCGCTGCTGGCCCAGCCTGCCTTCGCGGTCTATCGCAATACCGTCTTCAAGGGCTGCGTCGATGCGCTGCTGGCCAACTATCCTGCGGTGCACCGGCTGGTCGGCAGCGCCTGGATGGAATCGGCCGCGCTGGCCTTCGCGCAGCAGCACCTGCCCCGCGAGGCCAGCCTGATCGCCTATGGCGAAGGCTTTGCCGGCTTCCTCGGCACGCTGGAGGCAGCGGCCGAACTTCCTTATTTACCCGGCGTGGCCGCCCTGGACCGCTGCTGGACCGAATCCCACCTGGCCGCCGACGATCCGCTGCTGGATGTCTCGGCCCTGCATGCGGCATTGGCCGCCGGGCAGGACGTGACCCTGGTGCCGCACGCGGCCAGCCGCTGGCATCACGATCCGCTGCACCCGGTCTACACCATCTGGAACGCCAACCGGCGCGACGACGGCCCCTGCGAACTCGATCCGGATTGGCAAGGCGAAGGCGGTCTGCTGACCCGTCCGCAAGGCGACGTGCAGTGGCAGTCAATGGGCCTGGGCGGCGTGCGCTTCCTGGAGGCCTGCCGCGATGGCTGCAGCATCGCCAGCGCGGCCGAGCAGGCGCTGGCGCGTGAGCCCGGCCTGGATATCGCCCAACTGCTGGGCCAGCTGGTGTTGGCAGGAACGTTCACATCCTTTCACTGAACAACGCATCGGAGAACATCATGGAACAACCTCTCACCCTGGATGACCAAGCCCGGCCACGCTGCACGCTCTGCGCACGCGCCACTGACCTGGCCAGCCGCGTCATCAGCGATTCCCTGCTGGCCCTGGTGGCACGGGTGGCGATTGCGTCGATCTTCTTTCTCTCCGGACGCACCAAGGTCAGCGGTTTCCTCGAGATCAAGGACAGCACCTATATCCTGTTCCAGGAGGAATACCACCTGCCCCTGGTGCCGCCCGACCTGGCCGCGCACATGGCCACTTATGCCGAGCACTTCTTCCCGCTGCTGCTGATCCTTGGCCTGTTCACGCGCGGCGCCGCGCTGGCGCTCCTGGGCATGACGGCGGTCATCGAAATCTTCGTCTATCCCGATGCCTGGCCCACCCATCTCTCCTGGGCCGCACTGTTGCTGCTGCTGGTCGCACGCGGCGGCGGTGCCTGGTCGCTGGACCGCCGCTTCGGCCTGCGCTGACCGCTGAAAGGACACCATCATGTTGACCAGAATGAAGCTGCGCACCGGCCTGGTGCTGGTATTGGGACTGTTGACCCTGGCCCTGTGGCTGGCCGTCGGCATGGCCTGGCAGGGCGCACGGTCGGCCAGCCGCGCAACGGTTGCGCTGATCGAACTCTCGGACCGCCACATCCAGCCCCTGCACGACACCGAGCGGCTGTTCCTCTCCACCCTGATCAACATGGACAACGCCTACATCAACCTGGTCAAGGGCGACGAAATCAAGTCCAACGACTACAGCCGCCGCGCCTCGGCCGCGCTGCAGGAAGCACGCAAGGCCTTCGATGGCTATCGCCAGGGACTCTCGCCGCAAGCGCTGGCCGAACCCGAGGCGCTGCGCGTCTCGGCGGCCTACGACAGCTACGTCAAGGTCTTGAACCTGCGCGAGGTGGCGCTCTATGACGTCTCGCTGGAAGACTACGCGGCCGCCACCGTCAGCGCGGAAGCCGCCGACCGTGAATTCGCCGCCACCCTGCGCGCCGTGATCGAGCATGCCCAACAGGTCAAGGAAGAACTGCGCCAGGCCTCTGAACGGCGCTCGGAGCAGGCGTCGCTGCTGGCGGGCGCCATGCTGGCGGCATCGCTCCTGCTCATCGGCATCTGCTGGCTGCTGTTCGACCGCCTGCTGTTGCAGCCGCTCAAACGCGCTGCCGCACACTTCGACCGCATCGCCGATGGCGACCTGAGCCGGCCCGTGCAAGGCATCTCCGGCAATGAAATCGGCGTGTTGCTGGCTGCCTTGCAACGCATGCAGGCAGGCGTAGCCCGCACCGTCGGCGACATCCGCGAAGCCACCCGCGACCTGCACCACGGTGCAGCCGAGATCGCCCAGGGCAACGGGGAACTGGCACAACGTACGCAAGCCCAGGCCAGCACCCTGGAAACCACCGCCGCCACCTTGGAGCGGCTCTCCGGGGCGGTCCGCAACAATGCCCGCAATGCCGAGCGCACCAATGCCCTGGCGGCCGACGCCGCCCGTGATGCCCAGCGTGGCGGCCAGGTCATGAGCGGCATTGCCGGCGCCATGGCGCAGGTCACGGCGGGCGCCGGACGCATCTCCGACATCGTCAGCGTGATCGATGGCATCGCCTTCCAGACCAACATCCTGGCCTTGAATGCTTCCGTGGAAGCGGCCCGTGCGGGCAGCCAGGGGCGCGGCTTTGCGGTAGTGGCGTCGGAAGTGCGCTCGCTGGCGCTGCGCAGCGCCGAGGCCGCGCGCGAGGTCAAGGACCTCATCGCCACCTCCATCGGCTCGGTCGACCAGGCGGCGCAACAGGTCAAGGAGGCCGACCAGGCCATCGTGCAGATCGTGCAGTCCTTCGGCAACGTCATGACCACCGTCAACGAGATCGCCACCGCCACCCGCGAGCAGGCCGAGGGCATCTCCCAGGTCAGCCTCAGCTTGGCCGACATGGATCGTGCCACCCAGCAGAACGCCGCCCTGGTGGAACAGACCTCGGCGGGCGCCGACGCCCTGGCCGAGCAGGCTGCCGCGCTCACGGCCTCGGTGGCGGTCTTCACGCTGGCTACAGAGCCGTCCAAGGAAACAGCTGAACGGGCCAATGCCGTTGCCCTGCCGCTGCCATCGCTTCCCGCGTTGAGCCAATGAATTCACGTCGCGCTGGCGATCAAGTCACGAGGAGCACAAGCATGCCGTCTGCCGGGGTCCTGGAAGAATTGATCGAAGAAAGCTTCACTTCGGCCTTCAACCATCATGCAGCGGGCCGCCTGGATGCGGCCGAGGAAGACTATCGCCTCATCCTCGCCATGGAAGAACACCATGCACCGGCGCAGCACTACCTTGGTGTCCTGCTGCACCAGTGCGGCCGCCACGAGGAAGGCCTGGCGCTGATGCACGAGGCCGCGCGCAGCACGGCGGCCAATGCTGACTGGTGCAATGACCTGGGCAATGTCCTGTTCGCGCTGGAGCGCTTCGACGAAGCCTCGCTGGCCTACGGACAAGCCTTGGCCCTGCGCCCGGACGATGCCCAGCTGTGGACCAACCTGGGGGCTACGCGCCGCGCCCAGCAGCAGCTCCAGCCCGCCATCGACGCCTGCGAGCAGGCCTTGCTGCGGGACCCGCAGTGCCTGCCGGCCCTGCATCATCTGGCGGAGATCTACACCCGGCTGGGAGACCGCATGCAGAGTTCACGCTACCAGTGCCTGGCCTTCGTGCTGCCGCCGCACGAGGGCAAGTCGCGCGAGCTGCTGGCGGTCTCGTTCTATTTCCTGGGACGGCTGGACGAAGCGGCCGAGGTATGCCGCGCATGGCTGCAGGAAGAACCGCACCACCCCATCGCCCGCCACATGCACGCCGCCTATGCGGGACTGCCCAGTGATACCGTCCCGCGTGACTACATCGAGCGCCGCTTCGACGACTATGCCGATCACTTCGACAGCAACCTGGTCGCGCACCTCGACTATCGCGGACCGCAGGTGCTGGGCGAGATTCTGCCGTGCGTCCTGCAGGGCGTGCCGGCCACGACCGTGCTGGATGCCGGCTGCGGCACGGGCCTGTGTGCCCCCGTGCTGGCGCCCCATGCGCTGGCGCTGGAGGGGGTAGACCTTTCTGCGAACATGCTGCGTCATGCCGCCCGGCACCGGCAGTACAGCACGCTGAGGCAAGCGGACGTGGTGGAATGGATGGCGGCTCATCCGGCGCGTTATGGTCTCATCGCTGCGTGCGATGTCCTGATCTACTGCGGGCAGCTGGCCTCTTTCTTCACTGCGGCCCACCTGGCCCTGCAGGACGGCGGCCACCTGGTCTTCACCGTGGAACTGGCCGGGGAAGAATGCGACACCCCCTACCACCTGCATCCCAGCGGACGCTTCCGCCACCAGCGCCGTTATGTGGAACAGGGCCTGCACGCCGCCGGACTGGAAGCACTGCTGGTGCGTGAGGAAAGCCTGCGCGTGGAACTGCAACAGCCCGTGCCGGGCCTGGTGGTGGTAGCGCGGCGTTGAAGCCGTTCACGGTCACGAAATCTCCCGGGCTGGCCGCCCGGTCTTTTCAGGTTTGTTCCTGCGGGCAATGCCCCCGGCGCCACCGCACTGCCGGGGGCTGCCGCCATGGCATGGATTCTGCATCGCATGGCGACAAGGGTGCCGCCCCATCCATGCCGGAACGGCAACGCAGCCGTGGATGCATGTCCTCGGTGCAACATCGCCGCAAAAACATTCACTTTTTGTCGCACTTTTATACCAAGGTACAGTCGTACCGGCATTCGGCATGGCTTAGAATATCCGAAGCTCACGACGTAATCGATTGGTACGTACCGGCTTGCTGCGCGATGACGCCCCCTCTTCGTCGCCATGGACAAGTCATCAAGGTGCGACATCTGAAAAGGAAACGTAATGACGCAGTCACCCAAAAATATCTCGGCCCTGATGTGTGAGCTCAGCGTGGCGCTGGCGGAATTGTCGGAGAAGATGAGCAATCTCTCGGTCACGCTGGAAAATTCCTACCTGGAATCGAACGCTCCGGAACCGGCCGCCCTCATGGAAGCCGCCCGCGAAACCATCGAAAAGGCGCGCGGCAGCTGAAGCACGCCGCATAACTGCCCTGCTTCAACTCACCTCATCCGGCAGCCGGAATCATTCCGGCCTGCCCGGCCACATGGCAACAGCCACAGCAACGACCTCCCTCATCAAAAGTCATATTTCAGCTCGGCAAAGACGGTCCGCTGCGGGAAGGGATGGAACAGGAAATAATCCCGGTTGGTCAGGTTGTCCACGCCCAGCGCAGCGCTCCAGTGACGGTCGACGCGATAGCGCACGCGGGCATCGAAGACGGTGTAGCCGTCAAAGCCCTGGTAGGTGTGGGTGTTGATGTCGGTATTGTCCACGGTCGCATAGACCCGTCCGCTGTAACGCCCGGCCACCGTATAGGTCCAGCGGTCATCGGGCTTGTAGCTGGCCACCAGCGTAGCACGCCATTCGGGCACATAGGGCGTGCGCTTGCCCACTGAAGCGGCGCCGGCCGTAGTGGCCACATAGCCCTTGTTCTCCAGGATGCGCGCATCCACCCAGGTCACGCTGCCATTGAGCGAGAAGCCGCGCACCAGCAAATCGTTGCGCTCGAAGGCGGCTTCGATGCCGCGCTGGCGCGTGCGGTCCACGTTCTGCGTGTAGGAAGCCACACCGCTGCCGATGGTCGAGGATTGCGAGATCAGGGCATCGGACACCCGTTCTTCGAACAGCGAAATGCGCCACTTGCCCTGCCCTTCCTGCAACTGCTTTTCGATGGCCAGTTCGGTGGACCAGACTTTCTCGGGCTTCAGGTTCGGATTGGCCTGCAGATAGACGCCATTGAGCAGCACGTTCTGGTACAGCTCGCCCACGGTCGGGAAGCGCAGCGCGCGGCCGGTGGAGAGGGTCGTCGTCCAGTCATCGGCAAGGGCCCAGGCCAACGAGGCCTTGGGTGAAAGTCCGTTGTGGCTGACCTGCGGCTGGTTGACGGCAAAGACGGTATTGCCCGAGGTCGAGACGTTGCGGCCATCGAAGGCGCGCCACCACTCGTAACGCGCGCCCAGCGTGGATTTGAGCGAAGGCGCGAGGCGCCACACATCCTGCGCCCACAGCGCCGAGGTCTCGGTCTTGCCGCGCGAGTCCGAGGCCAGCGTGCCGTTGCCGCCGCTGATCCAGTTGCTGGTATTCCAGGTCGGCGTGGCCAGGGTGTAGCGGTCCACATGCGCGCCGAAGCTGATGACCTGGGCACTGCCTGGCGGGCGCCAGATGCCCTTGGCGTCGACGGTGCTCCAGCCGGTGCCGCTGGCGTCGGCGATGGTGCCGGCACCGCAGCTTTGTCCGGCCGGGAAGGCGGCGGTGGAGGTGCGCGTCAGGTCACGGGAGGCGGACAAGGTCGAGGCGGCCAGCTGCCAGTCCCACTCGCCGCCGGTCTTGCTGCGCAGCTCCAGCGACTGCATCCACTGCTGCTGGTCCACGTCGTTGCTTGAAAATCCGCTGCCGTAGGCGGTGGCGCCACTGGCGTTCTTCAGGAAACTCTGCGGATCGGCATTGGCCTGGTTCTGCCAGAAGCCCAGCGTATAAGTCGCCGTGAGCGCGGGCGTGAAGTCATACGAAACCTTCAGCCGCGCCGTGTCCTGCACCGTATGCGTGAGATTGCCCGCCCCCAGCACATACAGGTTCTTGCCCGTACGATCCTGCGCCAGCACCGCGCCGGTGGTGCCGGCCGGCTGGCTGGCCGCGGTGATGTAGGTGACCGGCTGCGAGTAGCTGTCGAGGTGATTGACCGAGAAACGCCAGGCCAAGGCGCCGCTGCGATTACCCAGCCCGACGTTGTATTCCTGCGCGCGATAGGTACCGGAGGCACCGTACTGGCTGAAATCCTGCTGCGCATACTGTGCCTTGATGCTGGCCTCGAACTGCTGCGGCATGCGCGTGGTGATCTCGGTGACGGCCCCGTAGGAGTTGCCCGGATATTCCGCCGCAAACGGTCCATACATCACATCGATGCGCTCGATCTCCTCCGGCGCCACCATGAACCAGCGTGGCGAGCCATTGCCGTTGTTGTTGTTCACCAGCGCCGAGAGCAGGATGCCATCGGCATAAACCAGGCTGCGGGCGCTGGCGTTCACGCCGGTGGTACGGGTGGCCAGGGGCGACTGCGTGTCGCCGATGTAGCGCTTGCGCACCGAGAGGCTGGGCAGGTACTTGAGTGCATCCGAACTGTCGGTGACGTTGATGCTGTTGGCTGCGGCGTCAGCGGTGACGCTCGCCGTGGTCTGCGGTAGTTGCTTGCGTTCGGCGACCGAGCCACTGCCGCGCACTTCGATGGTGGGCAGGCTCGCGGCCTCGCTGCTGCCGCCACTGGCGGCGGCCTGCTGGGCCAGGGTGCTGCTGCTCCAGGCGCACAGCACGGCCAGCAGCAAGGGATGCAGACGCAGCGCACGGGAGGCGGCAGGGGCCGGCGCAGACAAAGATGAAGATGAAGAGGAGCAAACAGGCAGCGTGTTCATGGCGAGGATGTCTTGGCTTTTCTTGGTGTTGTGAGGGAAGCGCGCGCAGCCGCATCCGCGACCGCCGTGACGTTCGCACTCCCTGTTTTTTTCATCGGCGCAATCTATCACGCAGCCTGTGCGCTGCGATCCCACGGCCGTGCTGCCGTCCGGCAAGAGCAGCTTGTGGATCCGGAGAAAATCCTTTGGACACAAGCAGTTAGCAGCAACGAACGACAAAAAAAAAGGGCTGCGACATATTGCCGCAGCCCGCAAATACAACAGAGAGGAAGTGTGATTGGACCCGATTTCAGCGCTGCGCTTCTTAATCCAAATCAAACCGACGGCGCAGATCCGCTCGCTTTCTGCATGCCCGCACAACACATCGCCGGGCCATCAGAAAGGAGTGACTGCGCTCACCCACCACACCATCAGGGGCAGCGCGCCGAGCAGCAGCGCACGCCTTATCGCAGGCAGGCGCGCAGGCCAGTAGCTCACGGCCAGCACCAGCAACAGGGCAGCCAGCGTCAACACGCCCAGCCCGGCCACCAGGCCGACGCCCCAGCCCTGCATGTGGACGTTGAGGGCCAGGCTGGCCAGCAAGCCCAGCACGGCTGCGCCGCGCAAGCGCATGCGCAGCGGCGGCGCGGGTTCGACGCCGCGTCCGTGGATATCGGCGTAGTGGCGATCCATCGCCATGGCCAGCGCGCTCCATGCGCCGCCAGCCAGCACCAGCGCCAGCAGGAAGCCCGGGGCGCTCATGCGATTTCCTTCGCGACGGCAGGATGCGCTGCATGCCGTACCGGCACCGGCACCGATCGTGCCTGCGATGCACGCTGACGCCGTGCAAGCAGGTGTGCGGCCAGCGCCAATGCCGATCCCAGCGCCAGCAGCGTGAGATCGCATCCGGCTACCGCCCACGGCCCACGCCCCTGCAGCAGCGTCACGCCCAGGTGCGAATGCGTCGTGAACACATTGAGCACCGGCAAACCCAGGAACAGCGCTGCCCCAGCACCCAGCTGCAGGCGCCACATGCCCAGGCTGGGGCGGATCTGCGCCAGCACCGCCGCGATCGCCCAGGCGGCGAAAAACAGGTGGATCTCCATCTGCGCGCGCCCCGCCAGTTCCACCGGCAGCAGGCGATTGGCCCAGAAGTAGCTGGCGAAGGCGATCGGCAATCCGGCAATGGCACCGAGGTTGAGCGCCTCTACCAGCCGCAGGCCGAACCCGGCACGGGCACCAGCGGCGATGGCCTTGGCCTGCTTCTGGCGCGTCTTGACGGCCCACAGCAAGGCACCGGTGGCCACCATCAGGTAGCCGCACAGCCCGCACAGGAAGAACAGCACACGCAGCCAGGGATCGGCGAAATGTGCCAGGTGCAGTCCGACCAAAGCGCCACGCGTGAGCGCCGTGGCGCTGACTGCCTCACCGAGCGCCGCCACCTGACGTCCGCTGACGCCCTCGAAGAGCAGCGCCGGTTGCAGTGACGACAGTGTGGCCAGTTTCTGGCGCGTGACGACCACTGTCGCCTTGGCGTCCCCCGGGTTGTTGACCACCACCAGCGCCAGCGGTGCGCCTTGCCAATGCTGCCGCGCGCGTTCGGCCAGGGCCGGCAGCGCGGTCAGCGGCGCCGCCACGCCCGCCGCCTTGACGCGTCCGGCGCCGCCCGGGAACACTTCCTCGAAGAAGGCCTTCTCGCCGCCCTGGTCGCGATAAGCGCTTTGCACGCCCCACGGCATGATCATGAACATCAGCGTGATCAGCCCGGTGTAGGTGATCATCAGGTGGAAAGGCAGCGCCAGCACTGCCGTGGCATTGTGCGCATCAAGCCAGGAACGCTGGCCCTTGTTGCGGCGGAAAGTGAAAAAATCGGCGAAGATGCGCCGGTGCGTGATCACGCCGCTGACGATGGCCACCAGCATGAAGAGCGCGCACACGCTCACGATCCAGCGTGCCCACTGCACCGGCAGGTAATGCAGGTCGAAATGCAGGCGATAGAGGAACTCGCCGCCCCGCGTATCACGCACCCGTGCCAAGGGCTGGCCGGTGGCGGCATCGATACGCTCGCTCTTGAAACGGCTGCGCGGGGAACTCGCTGCCTCCTTGCCGGCAGCAGCAGGCGGGGCGATCCAGCCGACCCGCATGGCCACGCTGCGTTCGTCCGGCAAGGTGATGAACCAGCGCTCGGCCTGCGGCGCGCGTTGCTGCAGATAAGCGGCTGCACGTTCGATGGCTTGGGCCTGCGTTACCGGCGCGGCAGCGCTGGCGTGCAGCTCGGGCATCATCCACAGGCTGATCTCTTCCTTGAAGTAGCTGGCGCTGCCGCCGGCAAACACCAGCAGCAATACCCAGCACACCAGCAGCCCGCACCAGGTGTGCAACCAGGCCATGGACTGCCGCAAGCCTTCCTTCATGGCAGCACCCGTCCGAACCAGGCCAGCAACGCCAGCGCCAGGGCCGGCAAGGCCAGCCCGCACCAGGCGCGCCAGGCACTGCGGGCCGCAAAGACCCAGATCACGGCACACGTGAAGACCGCAAAGGACAACATGGTCGCCGTCATCACCGCATCGGCCCGTCCCATGGGCAGGAAACGCGCCGCCACCATCGTCGCCAGCGTGGTCAGCACGTAGCCGCCGCCCACGGCAGCCAGCGTGCGCGAGAGCACGGCCAACCGGTAGCGCAAGCCGGACGGGGCCGCAGAAGTCATTTTGTCAGGCACCATGAAAGTGAAAGCCGGAAGACGGAGCCGCGCTGCAGCCGGACCCGGCCGCAGGCAAGCCTCCAATTTATTTGAGAATGATTATCAATTATATGGAGTCTGCGACGGCTGGACAAGTCCGCTTGCTGCACAAAGCGCTCTACTCGCATCACCAGGAGAACGCCGTTCATGCCTGGCCGCACTCATCTGGCGACCATCGCGCGCATGACGGTGGCGGCAAAAAAAATCCGGCTTCTCGCAAGAAGCCGGATTTTTATTGATCAACGCAACAGATGAATCAGGCCCGCATCATCAACTGCCGCGATAAGTCGAATAGGCCCACGGCGACACCACCAGCGGCACATGATAGTTCTGAGAGGCATCGGCCACGCCGAAGGCAATCACCACTTCATCGACGAAGCGGGGTTCCGGCAAGCTCACGCCCTGCTGCGCAAAATAATCACCGGCGGCAAAGACCAGTTCGTACTTGCCAGGTTGCAGCGCCTCGCCTTCCAGCAGCGGCGCATCGCAGCGGCCATCACTGTTGGTGACGGCATGCTTGAGCAGCGTCTTGCCGCCCTCGGCGACGGCATAGAGTGCCAGCTTCACGCCCGCGCCGGGCTTGCCCTTGGTGATATCCAGCACGTGCGTGCTCAGTTTGCCCATGTTGCTGTCCTTTCGCTGTGTAATGGATGAGTGAGGATGAGTGATCGTGAGCGCCGATGATATACCGCCGTCCGCCGGCACCTATACGAGTGCGCTTATACCGGCCATCGCTGCAGCGGACATAATGCCTTACCGCGCCGCCCCTGCCAAACCGGAGCCCACATCCAGTGTGCAGGCCTCGGGCGCGGCATCAGTGCGATATTCACCAAATCATTTATATCAATAAACATCCATCACTGGAGGAGACACCATGCCCATTCCATCCCTGCGCCTGCACGGCACGCTTGCCGGCGTCCTGCTCATGGCGGGCGGCAGCGCCATGGCGGCCGACTGGGCCGACAATTCGATCGGCTACCGTTACGGCACCAAGTTTGCCGAGCCCTTCAATACGCAGGACATCACCAAGAACATCATCAACTTCCAGCATGCCAGCGGTTACAAGTACGGCACCAACTTCCTGAACGTGGACCTGCTGATGTCGGACCGCAAGGACGACAATGCCCAGGAAGCCTACATCACCTATCGCCACACCCTGGACCTCGGCAAGATCAGCGGCAAGGATCTGTCCTTCGGTCCGGCGCGCGGCGTGGGCCTGACCCTGGGCTTTGACTGGAATACCAAGAACGACAACAGCTACGCTTCCAAAAAGCGCATGTGGGTAGTCGGTCCGACCCTGATGATGGATGTGCCCGGCTTCCTGAACGTGAGCGTGCTGGCGCTGTTCGAGAGCAACCAGCCCAAGGGCATCAGCAGCCGCTATACCTACGACACGCACCCGATGCTGAACCTGGCCTGGGGTATCCCGCTGGGCGGCAGCGGATGGGCCTTTGAAGGCTACATGAACTACATCGCCGCCAAGGGCAAGAACGAATTCGGCGGCTCGACCGGTCCCGAGCTCAACTTCGACGGTCAGGTCATGTACGACGTGGGCACGGCCATGGGGCTGGGCAAGAACACCTTCCGCGTGGGCCTGGAATACCAGTACTGGCGCAACAAGTTTGGCAATCCGCACACCGTGCCGGGCTCGCTGGCCAAGACCCCGATGGTGCGCGCCGAATATCACTTCTGATCCGATCGAGCGAGGGGAAGCCGCGCCCTCTGGCGAACCAGGCGATGCTGATTGAAGAAAATCGAGCTTCCCCAGTAAATTTCTTAAACTCAAAAACTCCTGCAAAAAATCGAAATTTGCAGGAGTTCTTTTTTTCTCCCCGCTTCCTATACTCGCCTGGATCCGCCCCCGGTGCGCATGCGCGGCCGGCCGGATTTCCCTGACATCTACCCGCCAGCCCTTGCGCGAACGCGTTTCCGCTTTTTCATAAAGCTTCATATCGCCCCGCACATCGCTCTTCGCCAGCCAAGAGATTTCGCCACCCTTACTCTTGGAACCTGACATGAGCTTCATCACCAGTCGCAAGCACCCCACTTCACCCCCTTCCGTCCTCTCTCCTGCCGGCTGTCTGTCGGCGGCACTCGCCGGCGCCCTGCTGCTGCCGGCGGCTAGCGCGCAGGCCCAGTCGGGCGGCGCCAAACTGCCCTCAGTGCAGGTCGATGCCGTCAAGGAATCGCCCTACAAGGCCGAACAATCCGCCTCCCCCAAGTACAGCCAGCCACTGCTGGACACCCCGCAGACCCTGCAGATCCTCAAGCGCCCGCTGATGGAGCAGCAAGCTGCCACCACCCTCACCGAGGTGCTGCGCAATACGCCCGGCGTGGGAACCTTCTTCCTCGGCGAGAACGGCAGTACCAGCACCGGCGACACGGTCTACATGCGCGGCTTCGATATCTCCAGCGCGATCTTTGTGGACAACGTGCGTGATCTCGGCGCGATCTCGCGCGACGTCTTCAACCTGCAACAGGTGGAGGTCCTCAAAGGGGCCGCGGGCACCGACAACGGCCGCGGCGCGCCGACCGGCTCCGTCAACCTGGTCACCAAACAGCCCGAACTGGCCGACGCGGTCACCGCCAGCGGCACCTATGGCAGCTGGAACCAGAAGCGTGCCACCGTCGACTGGAACAAGGTGCTGAACCCGGAACAAGGCCTGGCGCTGCGCCTGAACCTGATGAAACAGCACAGCGGCGTACCCGGACGCCACCAGGTGCACAGCAGCCGCGACGGCTTCGCGCCCTCGCTGGCCTGGGGGCTCAATACCCCGACCCGGATCTTCTTCAACTACGTGCACATGCAGCAGGACAACGTCCCCGATGGCGGCGTGGTGACCATCGGCCTGCCCGGCTACAGCTCGCCGGACCCGAACCGGCCCTTCATTTCGCGGGCACCGAAGGTGAACCCGAGCAATTATTACGGCCACGTCGATGATTACGACCGGGTCAATGCCGACATGTACACCCTGCGGGTGCAACACGATGTCAGTCCCGACCTGAAGCTGGAAAACAGCACCCGCTACGCCCGTACCGACCAGGACTACCGCCTGGCCTCCTTCATCGCCACCGGTACCGACCGCGGCCGGTTCAAGGCAGGCCTGCGCACACCGTCGGCCACGGATCTGGCGACCTGGGAACTGGCGCGCAACATCGTCACCCGGCGCGACCAGGCCAATGAAATCCTCAGCAACCAGACCCACGCCACCGCGCAGTTCAATACCGGCGCGATCCGGCACACCCTGGTTGGCGGACTGGAACTGACGCGCGAGCGCCAGCATGCGTTGGCCTTCACGGTGGACGGTTTCCGTCCACCGGCCAACCTGTACCAGCCGGATCCGCGCTTCAACGAGTCGGAAGTCAACATCCGCACCACGGGCCGCAACAAAGGGCAGATCGATACCCTCTCGCTGTACGTACTGGACACGCTCAAGTTCGACGAGCGCTGGTCACTGAACCTGGGCTTGCGCGCGGACCATTACCGGACCTCCTTCAACGGGATCGCCTCCGGTACCGCCACGGCGTTGAACACCTCGGGCAATTTACCGAGCTGGAAACTGGCGGCCGTCTTCAAGCCCACCGGCTACAGCAGCGTCTACGCCCTGCTGGCGAGTTCCCAGCAGCCGCCGGGCGGCAACAATCTCTCCCTGAGCGCCAGCCGCAGGAATCCATCCAACCCCGACTACGCACCACAAAAGACCCGTACCGCGGAACTCGGCACCAAGTGGGACCTGCTGGATCGCCGCCTGGCCGTCACCGCCGCGCTCTTTCGCACCGATGTACACAATGAGATCGAGCCGGGAACGCTGGCCGATACCTGGTTCCAGGTCGGGGAGAAGCGCACCGCAGGGGTGGAGCTGGGCGTCACCGGCGAGCTCACACGGGACATTTCGCTCACCGCCGGCTACAGCCGCATGAACAGTCGCGTCAACAAGGGCCGCGTGGTCACCGCCAACGGCGAGAACTACCTGGCCTACGCGCCGCGCCAGTCCCTGACCTCGTGGGCCACCTGGCGCGCAGCACCGGGCCTGGCGCTCGGCGGCGGCCTGCGCTACACCGACGGCCTGCTGCGTGGCACCGACAGCAATGCGCTGGGCACGCCCACCAGGACCGATGCCTATTGGCTGGTCGACGCCATGGCCAGCTATGCCATCAACAAGACCGTTGAGCTGCAGTTCAACGTGACCAACCTGTTCAACAAGCAATACGCCGCCGCGATCAACAAGAGCGGCTACCGCTACACCCCCGGCGGCACGCGCGCCGTCTCTCTGACGGGCAACTTCTGCTTCTGATCCCGCAGCCGCGACCGGTGGCGGCGCCCTGCCGCCATCGTTGATGCGCCCTACCCTTCCCTCACCATCCCATCCCCAGCCCTCAGGCCATCGCCCAGCGCGATGCCCTGAGGCTTCGTGTCTTTTGTGCAACAAGTGAAAAATCAGGAGGATCGCTGCGGACTGCCCGAGCTGACGCGGCTTTGCGCACGATGCCATCAATGTGGCCCAAAACGAATGGCAAAAGGGAATAGAAAATTTTCCAGAATAAGAATCACTTTTATTTGGTGCAAGTCTATAATTGTAAAAATCCCGTAGTAATTCGATACAAAACGACAGCAACGGGATACACAAAATTACAACCTCGCCAGCCATCCGGCGGAGCCTGCCCGGTCTCACGAGACCGGGATTGCCCGTACGACTCATAGCCAGCCAAGAGAACCTTCAACACTTTCTCTCGGAACCTTGCCATGAGTTACATCAAGAGCCGCAAGCACGCGCAGCCTGCCTTCGCTTCGACCCGACTGTCCGCCGCCGTTGCCGGCGCCCTGCTGTTGCCGGCCGTGGGCGTGCATGCCCAGACCAGCAGCACCCTGCCCAAGGTCGAAGTGACCGCCACCCAGGAATCGGACTACAAGGCCGACAAGGCCTCCTCGGCCAAATACAGCCAACCGCTGGTGGACACCCCGCAGACCCTGACCGTGATCAAGAAGCAGCTGATCGACCAGCAAGGCGCCACCACGCTGACCGAAGCCCTGCGCAACAGCCCGGGCGTCGGGACTTTCTATCTCGGTGAGAACGGTTCGACCAACACCGGCGACGCCATCTACATGCGCGGCTTCGACAGCTCCAGCGCGATCTTCGTGGACAACGTGCGCGACCTCGGTTCGATCTCGCGCGACATGTTCAACATCCAGCAAGTGGAAGTCTTGAAGGGCCCGGCGGGCACCGACAACGGACGCGGCTCGCCGACCGGCTCGATCAACATGGTCACCAAGCAGGCCGAGATGACGAACTTCTTCAATTCCTCCGCCACCTACGGCAGCTGGAACCAGAAGCGCGGTACCGCCGACTGGAACAAGGTCCTGGATGAAGAGCGCGGCATCGCCATGCGCCTGAACGTGATGAAGCAGGACAGCGGCGTTCCCGGCCGTCACGAAGTCAAGAATGACCGCTGGGGCGTGGCACCCTCGCTGGCCTTTGGCCTGAACAGCCCGACCCGCGTTTTCCTGAACTACCTGCACATCGACCAGGACAACGTGCCCGACGGCGGCGTGCCCACCATCGGCCTGCCCGGCTATACCTCGCCGGATCCGGCACGCCCCTACATCTCGGGCGCACCGCGCGTGTCCTCGAAGAACTTCTACGGCAATGTGAACGATTACGACAAGGTCACGGCCGACATGTTCACCGCCCGCCTGGAGCATGACTTCTCGCAGGACGTGAAGCTGCAGAACACCACCCGCTACGCCAAGACCAGCCAGGATTATTTCCTGACCTCCTTCATGGCCTCGGCTGCCAGCAGCACCCGTGCCGCCGGCCTGGTAACGCCTTCGGCGACCAACCTGTCGAGCTGGACCCTGGCGCGCAACCTGCCTACCCGCAAGGACCAGTCCAACGAGATCCTCACCAACCAGACCAACGTGACGGCCAACCTGAAGAGCGGCAGCCTGCAGCACACCCTGGTGGGCGGCATCGAATTCACCCAGGAAAAGCAGCACGCCACGTCCTTCACCGCGACCGGCAACCTGCCGGCAGCCAACCTGTACAACCCGGATCCCAACTTCGGTTCCGGCACCTATTCCATCCGCGCCACCGGCTACAACGATGGCAAGACCGACACCGTCTCGGCCTACCTGTTCGACACCGTCAAGTTCAACGACCAGTGGTCGATCAATGCCGGTATCCGCGAAGACCACTATCGCACCACGTATTACTCCAACGCCGCCGGCACCATCACCAACCTGTCGACCTCGGGCAACCTGTTCAACTGGAAGCTGGCCGCGATCTTCAAGCCGACCGACTACAGCAGCATCTACGCCCTGTACGCGACCTCGCAGCAGCCCCCGGGCGGCAGCAACTTCGCCCTGTCGGCCTCGGCCAACAGCGCGGCCAACAGCAACTACGCCCCGCAAAAGACCAAGACCTCCGAGCTGGGGACCAAGTGGGATCTGCTGAACAAGAAGCTGGCCGTCACTGCCGCCCTGTTCCACACTGAAGTGACCAATGAAGTCGAGCAGGATCCGACCTCGCTGCAATACTTCCAGACCGGCAAGAAGACCGTGCAAGGCGTCGAGCTGGGCGTGACGGGCGATGTGACCAGCAACCTGTCGCTGGCTGCGGGCTACACCTGGATGGATACCAAGGTCAACAGCGGTGCCATCACCACGGCCTCCGGCGAGAACAATCTTGCCTATACGCCCAAGCAGGCCTTCACCTCCTGGGCCACCTATCGCCTGCCGCAGGGCTTTACCGTCGGCGGTGGTGCACGTTACGTCAGTTCGCTGCTGCGCGGCACCGACGGTGCGGTCGGTACGCCCAAGTACGCCAACAGCTACTGGGTCTTCGATGGCATGGTGGGTTACATCGTGAACAAGAACGTTGATCTCCAGCTCAACATCTACAACATTTTCGACAAGGACTACGTAGCGGCCATCAACAAGAGCGGCTATCGTTACACCCCGGGCACGCCGCGTTCGGTGGCGTTGACGGCCAACTTCAAGTTTTGAGTCCGCTCGCGATGATTTGATCTGGCTCAGTCACGTTACGGCCGGCATTGCCTAAAGTAACGGTGCCGACTGAGTCCAGTCATGGATCAGCCAGACTTGACGGCCCCTCCTTCACCGGAGGGGCCTTTTCATTAGCGACAGGAGAATTTCATCATGATGCTGCACATCCCGGAAGTCCTCA
Source organism: Herbaspirillum sp. CAH-3 (assembly GCF_009668275.1). Lineage (NCBI taxonomy): Bacteria > Pseudomonadati > Pseudomonadota > Betaproteobacteria > Burkholderiales > Oxalobacteraceae > Herbaspirillum > Herbaspirillum sp. CAH-3. The sequence continues at coordinate 73,851 of NZ_VSWE01000024.1, forward strand.
GCGCCGACCAGGTGCGCCACATTCGTGCCGAGCTGGACCGCGCCGGCTGGGTCGATGGCCGCGAGACCGTGGGCGACCAGGGAGCGCGCGTCAAGCGCAACCGGCAGTTGCCGGAACATTCGCCGCTGGGTTTCCAGCTGGGCGAGATCATCCTCGAGGCGCTGCGCAGGAATCCCCTCTTCTTTGCCGCGGCCCTGCCCAAGAAGACCATGCCGCCACTGTTCAACAGCTATGAGGGTGGCGAACATTACGGCCTGCACGTGGATGGTTCGGTGCGCAACCTGCCCAATGGCGCGGGCAGCCTGCGCACCGATGTGTCCTCCACGCTGTTCCTGTGTGATCCGGACGAATACGAGGGCGGCGAACTGGTGGTCGTCGATACCTATGGCACCCACGAAGTGAAGCTGCCGGCGGGCGACCTGATCGTCTATCCTTCCACCAGCCTGCACCGGGTGGAACCGGTCACGCGCGGGGCGCGGGTGTGCTCGTTCTTCTGGACCCAGAGCATGATCCGCGACGACTGGAAGCGCAGCATGCTCTTCGAGCTGGACCGCAACATCTACAGCCTGCGCCAGAAGCTGGGAGATAGCGAGGAAGTGGTCGGCTTGACCGGGCACTACCACAACCTGCTGCGGCAGTGGGCGGATGTCTGACGCCACCGAATCGTTTATTTGTTTTATACCGTTTATATTGATTTGAGCATTTCGATGCTCCAAAGGGAAAGGCCGTCCGGCATTGCACCGGACGGCCTTTCTCATGCGAGCCTGCGCGGGGTCAGACGAAACGTCCGATCGCACCCATTACCGCCTCCCGCACCGAACCGCTGACCACAAAGTCATGCGCAGCGCGCACGTCATCATGGAACCAGCGATCGCCATCCAGGCAGGCCGGGATCTGGCGGCGGATCTCCGCATAAGCCGCCTGCGTACCCTGTCCCAGCTGGAATTCCTTGAGCAAGTCTTCGGTCATGGTCAGCGCCTGTGCCGCCAGCAGCATTTCCACGCCGACGATGTATTGCGTGTTCTGCACCACGCTCATGGCCTTGCGGGCGCACCAGGTCGAGTTGGAAATGTGATCCTCGCTGTTGCCCTTGGAGGGGATGCTGTCGACGCTGCCCGGCATGCAGAGGGTACGGTTCTCCATCACCAGCGAACTCATGGAACACTGCACCACCGGATAGCCGGTGTTGACCCCGCGCACACCGCTCATCAGGTTGCGCGGCAGCCCCCACGACAAGGTCGGATCGATCAGGCGTGCGATGCGGCGTTCGCAGATGCTGCCCAGGTCAGTGATCGCCATGGCCAGCAAGTCCATCGCCTGCGCCAGGTACTGGCCGTGGAAGTTGCCACCGGAAATGATTTCGAAACCTTCGCCGTCCTCCTTGCTGAAGATCAGCGGATTGTCGGTGGCGGAGTTGGTTTCCTTCTCGATGATGGTGTCGATGTAGTCCAGCGCATCGAAGACCGGGCCATACACCTGCGGTGCGCAGCGCAGCGAGTACACATCCTGGAT
>NZ_VSWE01000025.1:0-59678 GCF_009668275.1 Herbaspirillum sp. CAH-3
CGCCCAGTTCGGACTTGCTGGCGCCACCCGCGTTGTTGAGGATGACTCCCTGCCCATCCACATCAAAACGCCGGTAGCTGTTGACCGACAGGCCCTTGGCGTTGGGCTGCCGGATGTTCACTACCGGCACACCGTTGGCGGCCTTGAGCACCATCGGCTGCTCTTCGCGGGGTGCGTTGCGGTCGACCAGGATCTGCGCATGTGCCACGCTCTGCCACGTCAGTGCCAGGGCCAAGACCAGCGTGCAGAACTTCCACGATGCCGGTGCCACCACACCGGCTCCCCCACGAGCCGTCGGCAACTTCTGGCCACTGATGGCCGAGGCGGTTTCTGCGACCGCCATCAGCATGCCGCGATGACGGTTGAAGACCAACTGATAGCGCTGACGGTTCATGGATCGCCCCTTGTTGCGAGATCGACCCGGGCCGGATGCCTTATCGATTCGAGGCGCAGTCTATTTTTTTAGAGCGGATTAAAAAATCAGAAAAGTCTGATTTATGTGCAGACGATAAAAAGAGAAATTGCGATCTCCCCAATTTTTGAGTGATCGCGACACGCGTGCCCGCTGTTGTTTTGCTCGCTGACCATTTCCTTATGAATCGCTACTACCTCCTTTCTCCGCTGCTGCTCGGCGCGCTCTCCCTCCCGCTCTACAGCGCAGCACAATCTCCCGGTATCCAGTAAGAACAACTGCAGCGCGAACGAGCGCGCGTCTTGCGCGAGACCCTGGAGCAAGCGCCCGATGTGCTCACGCTGGGCCTGCCCCCTCCCGCTTCCACATCGTTGGACTATCCCGAGCACGAACAACCTTGCAGCCGCATCGACACGATCATCATGGAAGGAGATTCTGCGGAGCGCTTCCGGCCCGCCCTGGGCACGATGATGCAGGCGGCCGGGGATGGTGGTGCCGCAGGCCGCTGCCTGGGCAGCCAGGGTCTGCAAATCCTGCTGGCTCGCGTGCAGGCCGACATCATCGCGCGCGGCTACACCACCACGCGCGTGCTGGCACAGCCGCAGGACCTTTCGGCCGGCAGGCTGGTACTGACGGTGATACCGGGCAGGCTGCGCAAGGTGCGCATGGCCGAGGGTGCCGATGCGCGGGGTAACACGTTTTCGGCACTGCCCTTGTCGGAGGGAGATGTCCTCGACTTGCGGGCCATCGAGCAGGGATTGGAAAACCTCAAGCGCGTCCCAACGGCAGAGGCCGACATCGAGATCACGCCCTCGGAAGAAGCCGATGCGCAAGCCGGCGACAGCGATCTGGTAGTGCAGTACCGGCAGGCCTTTCCGTTCCGCTTCTCGGCCTCACTGGACGATGGCGGCGCCCGCACCACCGGCCGCCATCAGGCCGGCGTGTCGGTGGCGTATGACAACTGGTGGACACTCAATGACCTGTTTTACGCCAATCTCACACGCAGCCTGGGCCGCTACGGGGATCGCGGCAGCCGCAGCCACACGCTGCATTATTCGCTGCCCTTTGGCTACTGGCTGCTCTCGGCGACGCTCTCCGGCAGCCGCTATCACCAGACGGTGGCGGGCGCCTTCGAGCCGGTGCTCTACAGCGGCCATGCAGAAACCGGCGAGCTGAAGCTGTCGCGGCTGCTGCAGCGTGGCGCCACCAGCAAGACGCTGTTCTCGGCCAAGCTGTTGCTGCGCAAGTCCTTCAATTTCATCGACCAGATTCCCCTGGATCCGCAGCAACGCCGGATGAGCGCGTGGGAGGCGGGCTTGCAGCACCGGCATTTCATCGGCAGCGCCGTGGCCGAGGTGAACCTGGGCTACCGGCGCGCGCTGGACCGCCAGGGCAAGGCGCCCGAAGATGCGCTGGATTTGCCGCAGATCACTACCCGCTATGGCCTGTGGCTGGCGGATGCGGCGCTGCAGCTGCCCTTCCAGGTCGGCGCGGCACGGTTTCGCTATGGCGCGCTGGCACGCGCGCAATGGAATCGCGGCCGCTTGCCGGCCCAGGATCAATTCGCCATCGGTGGCCGCTACACGGTGCGCGGCTTCGATGGCGACCTGAGCCTGCAGGGCGAACGCGGCTGGCTGCTGCGCAATGAGCTGGCGTGGGGGTGGCGAGAAAGCGGACAGGAACTCTACGCGGGGCTTGATACCGGGGCGGTAGCGGGTCCGCTCACGCAATTGCTGGGCGGGCGCCGGCTGAGCGGCGCCGTACTGGGCTGGCGCGGCAGTATCGACAAGCTTGGCGTTGAATTTTTCATTGCGACCCCGGTATCAAAGCCGAACGGGTTCCCCACCGCCACCCTGGGCGGCGGGTTCAACCTGCAATGGTCGTACTGAAATGCAATGGCAGCGACGAGGCGCGCGGCGCCTGTCTTCACTGCTGGCGATAACGCCGCAGGCCGCGCACCGGCAGCTTGTCCGACTCGATGAGCGCCTTTTTCAGTGCACGCTTGTGCAGCAGCGCGCCCCCAATCAGTGCGACGGCGGCCAGGACGATGATGAGGACATTGACGAGATCAAAGTGTTGCATGATTCCCCCCTACGGCTAATGACGATAGATAGATGGAACGCGGGCATGGCCCTTCCGGCTGAGCCGGTCCGCAAGACGCCCCCGGTAGCGCCCTGCGTGGCCTGTTTTGCTGCAGGCTTGTGGAAAACATAGCACGCATTGAAGGGAAGACAGTAAATCATATAAATAATTTCCTGAAAATTTCACCTTCGCGCAACAAAAAGCACGACCGTTATATTTTGTCGCTTTTTGTCCTATAATCGCCGGACAAAAGCGGCATGGGGTCCAGCCCTGTTGCCTTGAGATAACGACAACCCAAGTGAGACGACCATGCCACCAGCCCCTGCTTACCCCAAAGCATTGCAAGATCTGCGCCTGCCCATCATTTGCTCGCCCATGTTCATCGCCAGCGGCCCGGCGCTGGTGGCAGCCCAGTGCAAGGCCGGGCTGGTCGGATCGTTTCCTGCCCTCAACGCGCGCCCGGCCGAGCTGCTCGATACCTGGCTGACCCAGCTGCAGGACGAGCTGGCGCAGTGGCAATCCGAGCATCCGCAACGCAAGGTCGGGCCGATCGCGGTCAACCAGATCGTGCACCAGTCCAACGACCGCTTGGCCCAGGACGTGGCCACCTGCGTGAAGCACCAGGTGCCCATCATCATCTCCAGCCTGCGCGCACCGCCCAAGGAAATGCTGGACGCCGTCCACAGCTACGGCGGCATCGTGCTGCATGACGTGATCTCGCTGCGCCATGCCGAGAAGGCACTGGAAGCCGGTGTGGATGGCCTGATCCTGGTGGCCGCCGGTGCCGGTGGCCACGCCGGTACGCTCTCGCCCTTCGCGCTGGTAGGCGAAGTACGCAAGATGTTCAAGGGGCCACTGGCCCTGTCCGGCTCCATCGCCACGGGCGATGCGGTGCTGGCGGCGCAGGCCATGGGCGCGGACTTCGCCTACATGGGCTCGCGCTGGCTGGCCACGCGCGAATCCAATGTCGACGACGCCTATCGCCAGGCCATCGTCGAGTCGACGGCGGCCGATGTGGTCTACACCAACCTCTTTACCGGCGTGCATGGCAACTACCTGAAGAAGTCCATCGTCAATGCCGGCCTCGATCCGGACAACCTGCCCGAGGCCGACAAGACCAAGATGAACTTCGGTTCCGGCGGCGGCAGCAAGGCCAAGGCCTGGCGCGATATCTGGGGCGCAGGCCAGGGCGTGGGGCTGATGGAAGATGTGCCGACCGTGGCCGAGATGGTGGACAGGCTGGAAGAGGAATACCGCGCCGCGCGTGCGCGGCTGTCGCTGTGAGGCGACGCTTTTGCAGCAACGGATGAGCTTCACGCCGTCATGAGCGACGTGAAAAACTAAGTAAAAGGCGGACCGCTACCCGGGTCCGCCTTTGTTTTTTTGCGGTGCCATTCGCAGCCGATGAGGAACGCAGCCAGTCCTGGCGCGTCCAAACGGGTAGCTGCTCTTCTCTTTCCGCGCGTTGTGCGCCGGCTTGTACGAATTGTCTGTCAGACAAAATCTTATTTTTCGTCTCACTTTGCAACTCGCGGCACTTCTGTTGGGAGGTCCGGTCGTACTAGGGCCTGTTCCCATTCAATCTGCGAGATGCGTTGCCCCCAGAAGGCGGGCTGGCAAGGCGCGCGTCAGGGCTGGTGGTGGTGCCACCAGCCCTGACGTGCAACGCGGCCAGCGCGCCTTCTGGGGGCAACCCTCCGGGAGAGGCCGCCAAGCGTCGCCTGCCGTTGTTGCAGCTCCTTGCCGTGGCACCACCACGGCGCGTCGCTGCGCCTAGGCAGTCAACGCTTGGCGACCTCTCGCACTCGCAGATTGAATGGGAACAGGCCCTTATTCGCTTCGTGCAGACGCAAGGCACCTGATGCGCTGTGGCCACCCTCACACGGCATCGCCCTGCGGCAAAAGAAGAGTCAACCATTCAATTGCGAGGACCACCACCATGACCAGCTTCCTGAGAACCAGAAAAGATCGTCATCCCAAACAAGACAAACCCCGCCTGCCGCATGAGCATGACCAGAATGCGGACCGCCAGGATGCCGCCAACAGCGGCCATGCGGTCGAGCGCCCCGAAATCCGCCAGGCCTACGACGACATCCGCAAGGGCCAGGTCGATACCGACCTGCGCGGTACCGGCGGCCTGGATGAAATGAACAAGCGGCCCGGCAGCCGCTCGTCCGAGGCGCCCCGCAAGCAACTCGACAAGGATTGAGGCAGCACCGATGCCCTGTCGCGCCGGCCCCGGACTGGCCGACGCGCAGGCTTCAGAGACCCGATTGCACGATCCAGTCGGAGATGATCCGGAACAATTCCTGCGGCTTTTCCATCGGCGTCATGTGACCGCAGTCGCCGATGATCTCCAGGCGCGATTGCGGTATCTGGCGCGCCATCTCTTCCGATTCCTCCACACTGCGCAGCTTGTCCTCGTCACTGCTGACGATGAGCACCGGGCACTCCAGCCGTTGCAGGTCCTCGGCATTGCTGTCGCGCAGGGTCTGCAACTGCCGCAGGAATACCTCCTTGCCGTTGGCCAGGGCCATGGCCTGCAACCGGTCCAGCAAAGCGCGATCGGTGCTGCGTGCCGGATGCAGTGACGAAGCCAGCGCGCGCGATGTCAGTCCCTTGAAGGGCGTGCGCTGGGCCAGCTCGATCTGCGCCAGCGTCCCTGCGGATTCGCGCTCGGTCTGCGGACGCGATGAGGTATTGAGCAAGCCCAGCCCCAGCACACGCTCGGGGGCCTTGAGCGCAATGGCTTGCGCCACGAAGCCGCCCATCGAGAATCCGAACAGCACGAAGCGCTCCGGCGCCTGGCGCAGCACGGCATCGGCCATGGCCTGGATGCCAATATCCTGGCCGAGGTCGCCAAAGTTCAGTGTGCCCAGCGTGGACAGATCGGCCTGCATGTCATCCCACAAGTGGGCATTGAGCATGAAGCCCGGCAGCAGGACCAGGTTGCGCATCGATTTTTTTCCTTGCATCAGAGGTTGTAGAAGTAAACAGCGGAGGTCTTACTGCAGCCACTGCGCGCGGCGGCTGGACCCGGCCATGGCCAGGCACAGTATGCCCAGCAAGGCCAGTGCCGCCTGCAATCCCCAGCCATGGGCGAGGAAACCGAACACGGGCGGGCCGATCAGGCTGCCGCTGTAACCCAGTGTGGCCACCGCCGCCAGGGCGCTGGAGCCGTGCCGGCCGGCGGCGCTGAAGACGAACGGGAACACCGCGGCCACACCGGTCCCCGCAATGGCAAAGCCCAGGATCGCCAGCGCCATGCCGGGGGCCGCCACCGCCAGTGCGATGCCCAGGCTCGCGATGAGCGTGCCGACCCACACCACGCGGCGCGCGTCATAGCGGGCCTTGAGGCGATCGCCGATCATGCGCATGATGAGCATCATCCCGGCGAACGCGGCATAGGCCAGGGGCGTGGCACCATCGCTGGCACCGATATGGTCTTTCATGTAAATGCCGCTCCAGTCCGCCACCGAGCCTTCGACGATGGCGCCGCAGAAGGCGATCACGCCCAGCACCACCAGGTGCCCGTGCGGCAGCGCGAAGAGCTTGCGCGCAGGATCGTGCTCGGGGCGGTCGTCTGGCAGCGCCTCATAGCACGCGTAGAGTGGATAGAGGAACAGCGCGGCCACCAGCAGGAAGTGCCAGATGGGCGCCACGCCCATGCCCGCCACGGCACTGGCGGCCAGCGCACCGGAGAAGGTGCCCACGCAGAACCAGCCGTGCAGCATGGACATGATGGGCCGTCCGGCGTCGCGTTCGGCCTGTGCGCCCAGCGCATTGATGGCCACGTCGAAGCAGCTGGAAGCCGCCCCATAGATCGTGCAGATCAGCATGAGCAAGGCCACGTTCGGTGCCAGCCCCAGCAAGGGCAGCGATACCAGCAGGGCCAGTCCGGCGTAGAGCGTGCTGTGGCGCGCGCCGTAATGGCCGGTGATCCAGGCCGCCAGCGGGAAGGAGCCGACCGCGCCGATGCCGCCACACAGCAGCACCAGCGCCAGCGTGGCCGCATCGAGCTGCAGGTAGTCCCGGATGGCAGGAATGCGGGCCGCCCAAGTGGAAAACACGATGCCCAGCAGCAGGAAGAACAGCGGGATGGCAAACTTGCGCCAGATCAGGCGCAGGGCAGAAGACGGGCGGGAAGTGGACAGCTTGGTTGTCATCGATCAGTCAGGAATGTAAACTGCGCAACATCATTTCTCTCCTGAAATGATTTTCAGTATTGCAGGCCGCTATTATCCGACAACCGGGAAAACGCATGCACATGCGTCGTCGGACCAGCGGGTCGGGGGCTCCCTTCACGGGGGCTCATTCAGAGACCAAGGAACCTGCAAAGGTTCACGGCAGGCGCATCGCCTGTCCACTATCCAACGAGCAACACCTCTGATCGACCGTGCACGCTGCCAGCGGCTGCAATCACGCAGGGACAGGAATGCCAGTTTCAGAACCGAACAAGATCTACCAGGAAGTCATTGATGCATTGATCGCCCTGCATCGGCTCACTGACGGCTATACGCCCAATCACGAGGACCAGACTGCCGAGCTGGCAGTGATGATCGGCCGCCACTTGGGCCTGCCGGCCGAACGCATCGACGTGCTGCACATGGCGGCCCAGGTGCACGACATCGGCAAGGCCCGGATACCGCTGGAGCTGCTGACCAAGCCCGGCCGCATCACCTCCGATGAATACGGCGTGCTCAAGACGCACGTGCAGTTCGGCTATGAAATCCTCAACAAGATCAGCTTCCCCTTCAACCTGGCCGAGATCGTCTGGTGTCATCACGAGTACCTCGATGGCAGCGGCTACCCGCGCGGCATCGGCGGCGATGCGTTGCCGCTGGAGGCGCGCATCCTGACCGTGGCTGACATCGTCGAGTCGATGTCGGCCGACCGTCCCTACCGCAAGTCGCTGGGCATGGCGGTAGCGCTGGAAGAAATCCAGCGCCAGAGCGGGTCCCGGCTCGATCCCGTGGTGGTGGATGCCTGCCTGCACGTGGTGCAGCAGCACAACTGGCGGCCGCTGAGCAACTAGCCTGGCGCGGTGCCCCGGCCGCTTCGGCTACACTGGCACCACACCACAACAAGACCGCCAGGAGACGCCATTCCATGCCCCCGCACGCCGCGCATGCGCCCTCGCCTTTCATCCTGCGCCATCCCATCCTGACCGCCCTGGCCCTGTCGCTGGGCACGGCCGTGGCGCTGGGCGTGGCGCGTTTCTCCTATGCCCTGCTGCTGGCCCCGATGCGCAGCGACCTCGGCTGGCCTTACCTCATCGCTGGCGGGATGAATACCGGCAATGCCCTGGGCTACCTGCTGGGTGCGCTGCTGACCCCGCGCCTGATGCGCCGCTATCAGGCGCACCGCGTGCTGATCGCGGGCGCGTTCGCCACCGCCCTGCTGTCCTTCCTGCCGGCGCTGACCACGGATACGCTGCTGCAATTGCTGCTGCGGATAGTAACGGGTGTGACCAGTGCGCTCATCTTCGTCTCGGGCGGATTGCTGGTGAGCCGGCTGGCGGCCTTGCATGCGCATCGCGCCGGCCTGCTGCTGGGCTTGTATTACGGCGGCACCGGCATCGGCATCGTGGCCGCCTCGCTGCTGGTGCCACCGGTGATGGAGGCCGCCGCCGCCCAGGGCGCGCCCCATCCTTGGCAATGGGCGTGGATCCTGCTGGGCGCACTGGCGCTGGTGGCAAGCCTGGTCATGACGCTGCCTGCGCGGCTGATGCCGACCTCCCCGGCGCAGGCGGCAGGAGGCCGGACCTGGCGTGCGCGCAGTTTGTTGTTCGGGCTGACCGGTTATTTGTTCTTCGGGCTGGGATATATCGGCTACATGACCTTCGTCATCGCCCTGCTGAAGGAAGAAGGAATGGCACCCGCGCGGATCACGCTGTTCTTTGCGCTGCTGGGGGCGGCGACCTTTGCGTCTTCGCGCATCTGGGCGCGGATGCTGGACCGCTTCCGGGGCGGGCAGTCGCTGGCCATCCTCAACGGCCTGCTGTGCCTGGCCACGCTGCTGCCGGCCATGACGGCCGCGCCGGTGGCGGTGTTTGCCTCAGGGCTGCTGTTTGGCGGCTGCTTCCTCTCGGCCGTGGCGTCGACCACGGCCATGGTGCGTCACAACCTTCCGCCGGCAGATTGGCCGGCCGGCATCAGTGCCTTCACCATCATCTTTGCCGTGGGGCAGATCATCGGCCCGTCCATCGTCGGCTGGATCGCCGATGGTGCCGGCGGCCTGCAACGCGGTTTGACGTTTTCTGCACTGATGCTGCTGGCAGGGGCGCTGGTGGCGTGGCGGCAAAGGCCGCTGGCCCAGCGGATGACCAGCTAGCGGGCCAGGCTAGCACGTCGCTGGCGCTGGGGCAGGCATCCTCCCTGCCAACGCACGAAGGGTTACCGATCCGATCGGGATACTGTTAAGCCGCCCCCATGCTGCCAGCCACTGACCGGGGGCGGAAGTAAAGCAGGCGCCAGCCAGTGAAGCCCGGATTACGCCCGGACAGCAATGCCCGCCCGAGCGCAGCATAGGACAATACGTTGCCGCTTCAGCGTACCGCCAATTGCAGTGCATCGACTACACGAGCCTGCTGATCCGCAGTCAGGCCTACCCATAGTGGCAGGCGAATCAAGCGGCTGGATTGCGTCATCGTTTGCACCATGCTGCCGTGAACTCGTCCGAACCGGTGACCCGCGGGGGAGTCGTGCAACGGCACGTAGTGGAACACAGCCTGGATCCCTTGTTCCTTGAGTCGACTCAGCACACTTTGACGGTCCAGCTCGGGCGAAAGCAGCACGTAATACATATGAGCGTTGTGCTGGCAGTCGCCAGGCACAACGGGCCGGCGCAGGACGCCAGCCCGCTCCAGAGGTTCAAGCGCCGCATGATAACGGTCCCAGATGGTCAGACGTTCCGCCGTAATGGACTGGGCTTCCTGGAGCTGGGCCCAAAGGAAGGCGGCAGTGATCTCCCCAGGCAGGAACGAGGAGCCCACTTCCTGCCAGGTGTATTTATCGACCTCACCGCGGAAGAAGCGGCTGCGGTCCGTCCCTTTTTCCCGGATGATTTCCGCCTGCAATGCCGCCTGTTCGGAGTTGACCAGCAAGGCGCCCCCCTCACCGCAGATCACGTTCTTGGTCTCGTGGAAGCTGAAGGCGCCATAGTGTCCGAGGGTGCCCAGGGCACGGCCCTTGTAATGCGCCATCACTCCTTGAGCGGCGTCCTCAACCACCTTAAGGCCATGCCGGGCCGCGATTTCCATGAGGCGATCCATCTCGCACGCCACACCTGCATAATGGACAGGGACAATGGCGCGGGTGCGAGGTGTGATGGCCTCTTCCACCAGCTTCTCGTCGAGGTTGAGCGTGTCTTCCCGGATGTCGACGAACACCGGCACCGCACCGCGCAGGACGAACGCATTGGCGGTGGAGACGAAAGTGAACGAGGGGAGAATGACTTCGTCCCCGGCCTTGAGCTCCAGCAGCAGTGCCGCCATCTCCAGTGCCGCGGTACACGAATGGGTCAGCAGGACCTTTTTGCTGCCAGTCTGCTCTTCGAGCCACTGATGGCATCGTTTGGTGTAGCCTCCATCGCCCGCCAGCCTGTTCTGGAATTTTGCTTCGGCGATATAGAACAGCTCCTTGCCGGTCATGTAGGGACGATTGAATGGAATGAAGTCAGCCATAATTGATGTACCTCGATGGAGAACGAAATTTTTCCTCGCGCTGCTCGCCGCGCAGCGCATCTCTCAGTATCAGCCGCGTTTGCGGATGCGACAATCGATAATGGGTTGCATGCTAGCCGGAACGAAATGCAAGAGCTTGTGCAGGCGCATCCTCACCATGGCCGTAATGAGAGAACACACCACCGGGGACCGGCGGCGGGCGAACAGCGGATCGCTCAATATGCGTTCGAAGGCGGACACCAGCATGCTGCGATCGAACTGCACCTGGATCGCCGGCAAGCTGCGCCCGATGGCGGCCACCTGCGGCACCGTGATCCAGTTCAGCGAACGCCATGTCCCGGCCGGATCGGTCACGCGAGTGCTGCCGAATATCCGCGCCCCTAGCACCTTCTCTGTCAGTTTCTTGGAAAACAGCGTTGGCAGATTGAAATGCGGCTCATAAGGGAACAGGTAATTGGCGCACGTGAAACGGTAGGTGGCGCCGATCTGAAGGCTGGCGGCAATGCGCTCCAGCGTAGCGGCGACATCGTCCACATGCTCCATCACGTTGACCGAGAACGCATAGGCGAAGGTATCGGGCGCATCGAGCTGCTCGGCCCCGATCGGGCAAAGCCGGGGCGCAAAACCGCCCTGCTGCGCACTGTCGAGCACCACCTGACGCATCCGTTCGAAATGTGAAAATCCGCTGCCAGTGGGCTCCAGCGCCGTCACCGCAAAACCCTCGCGCGTAAGCTGGCTGCTCAGCAACATGGCGCCGGCGCCGACCTCCAGGATGGGACTGCCCACAGGTAGTTGCGCCAGGTCGGGCGCAATCAGACGGCGCCCGAACAGGGCCTCTTCCGCATAGGTATCGAACAGGCTCTGTGCCTGTGCGTCCGGCATGCGGGCGCGCAGTTGCGCAAACCATTGCCGCATGTCATCGAGAGCGGAATCAAGCATCGGCGGACATCCCCATCAAGATGCCGCCAAGGATCAACAAGGCGGCGATGATCTTGGTCCAGCCGAGGCTCTCGCCCAGGATCACATGGCTGCCCAGCAGCACCATCAGGAAGGTCAGTCCGATGTAGACCGGAAAGGCCACCGCCAGCGGCAAGCGTGCCACGACGAAGAGCCAGACAAAGGAAGCGATCAGGGCGGCGGCGTAGCCCGACATGAGGATCGGGTCCATCAAGAATGCCAACAGGCGGGGTACGATGCCGTCGGCTGCCGGCCCTGCGCCGGATTGCGCACGCCACTTGACGATCAACTGGCTGTAGCTGACGAGCAGGGCGATCGGCAGGATGGGAAGATAATATTTCATGAAGACTTTCCGGGCGCGACGCCCTCGATCTGCTGCGGAGGATAGTCCGCAATGCGTTGCCACATGGCCGCGTCAATCAGGCGGCGATCCAGTTCCAGGTCAGGATTGACGAATATCTGGCGGCCATGGATCGAGTACGCGGCACAGGGCGCCGCCACCGCTTTTGCATGCAGAAGGATGGCGTTGAGCAAACTGTGGCAACCGGCACGAAACACGATGTCCATCACCGATGCCACCGTATCGGCGGGCGTCACCGGAATGGCGGCCTGCACCAGGGGCCGCCCCGTGTCCACGCCAGCATCGACCAGATGCGCCGTCACCCCGATGAAGGGGCTGCCCGCCTCCAGGGCCGCGGCTACCGGCCTGGTCCCGATCATCGCGCCGTAGGCCGGCAGCAGCGAGTAATGCAGATTGAGCAGGCGGCCGGCGAAGGCGTCAACGACGGCGGGAACGATGATGCGATGAATGTTGGTGATCACCAGATCAGGCCGCACCTCGTCAAGCAAGCTCGCCAGGGTCGCCTGCCCCGATTCGGAAAAATCGATGACATGACTGGGCAAGGCGTGTTCGCGCGCGAAACGGTTGGCCAGGCATTCTCGATCCGTGATGACGGATACCAATTGCGCAGGCAACAGCCCCAGGCGGATGACCTCGGCGACGAAGCGCAGGTTTCCGCCCCCGCCAGAGCACAGAAAGGCGATCCTGATCATTTCCCGCCCCCCCGATAGATCTGGCGAACGATGGAATACGGCCGTTGCTTCACCTCGGAGAAGATCTTCGAGAGATAGATGCCGATGACCCCCACCGAAGAAATGAGCATCCCTCCGATCAGCCAGATGGAGGCCATCAATGAGGTCCAACCGCTGAGGGTACGACTGAAGAAGAGCCAGTTCAGAACGAGGTAGATATTGGCTGCCAGCGCCACGCCCGAGATGACCGCACCGATATAGAAGATGGCAGTCAGGGGCTTGTTGGAGAACGAAGTGATGGAATTGACCAGCAGCGCGACCTTGTGGCGCAAGGTATAGGTCGACATGCCGCGACTGAGCTTGTGGACGACGCACTGCTTCTGAACGAAACCTGTGATGTGCCACAGGCCGGCCATGAATACCTCACGCTCCGCGTGCCGCACCAGGGCGTCCACGTAGCGACGCGTCATCAGGCGCGCGGTGACGATATTGGGGGTGAGGGACATGTCGGTCATCATGTTGAACAGGCTCCAGAACCAGCTACCGCTCCAGCGTTCAAACAGTCCGCCCTTGCGGCTCTCCTGGACGCCGTAGACGACGTCGGCCTGCTCCTGGAACATCTGTTCTGAAAACGGCGCCAGCCATTCCGGGTGCTCCTCGAGATCACTGTCGATGAGGTAGACCAGATCGGCCGTGCTGTGCGCCAGCCCGGTCATCATCGCCTTGTGGTGACCGAAATTGCGCGAAAGATCGACCACGACCACATGCGCATCCTGATCGGCCAGGGCGATCGCCACGGCAAGCGAATCATCGGGCGAGCCGTCGTTGACCAGGACGATTTCATAGTCATCCCCGGCAAAGGCGGCGGCAGCAGCACTTGCCCTGCGATGAAACTCGGCCAGATAGGGCGACGACTTGTACAGGGTGGCGACGATGGCAAGCTTCATTTGTTGACGTACTTCATGTAATTGGCGGCGTTGCGGCCACAGTTGAACAGCAGATCGACCACGCTGACCTCGTGCACGAATTCCCCCCACAATTGCGGATACGGAGGATAGCCGGCGTAGTCAAAATAGGTGAGGTCGATACCCGCCTGCTCAAACAGGGTTTCATCCAGATAATCGCGCGCAGCACCTCCGGTGACGTACTCGGTGGCACCAGCCTGGCGACAGAGATTGACCAGCTTCTCCGTCTTGTCGCCCTCCAGCACATAATCGCTGGACCGGCTCAGCCGGGTGTCGATGCCCAGGTAAGCGCATACGCCGGCCAGCAAGGCCTGGTTGATCTCGGAGAGATTGTCCATACCCGCTGCGTAAAGGGGGCGCAGCCACGCGCCCACTTCGTCGAAGAAGGGACTGCGCCGATAGTTGGCCTCCAGGGTATTCCAGTGGCGATCAGACCAGCGTGGGTCGCTGATGCTCACATCGCAAATCCGTCGGTGGATCGCCGCGCCCACCGGAATGCTCAGCCAATGCAAACCCTGCGGTGTCTTGATCTTGTTGCGGTTACGCCAGTCGTTTTTGGTGAATTGCATCTCGTCATAGAAGATGAACTCATCGACACTGGCCATCATGTCGACATAGCCCTTCCACGGGATGTAGTTCGATTGGAGGATGGCAATGGATTTCCTGGCGGCCATGGACTCAACCTGCCCTTCCACCGAGCATGCCCCAGGCCGGGAAGTAACAATCCACGCACTGCGCGGCCTGGGCGATCTTGGTCAGGTTGAAATGAATCAGAAAAGCCAGCACGAATAGCCAGGCCAGGGAATGCCTTGCGAATACCTCACGCGTTGCAAAGTTGATCACGATCCAGGCCATCAGCGGCCCCATCAGGAGCGCGTCGTACAGGTAGGGATGGATGGAAACGGCTTGCGGCCAGAACAACAGCATGAGCATATAGACCGAGAATACCGGTGCCATGCTGCGCACGCTGCCGGGCTGCTCCGATGACTCGTCTGCAGCCGCCGACTGCCAGCGGCAATAGGCCCATTGAGAGGCCAGCAGGGCAGCGGGTACGGCCAGCAGATACCAAGGGCGATTGAATTGCGGCGCAATCACCGAATCGATGAAATTGCCATAGAAACGCATGTCGCCATCCAGCCCTGAACGGAACAGCCACGTACTGTTTTCGCTGGAAAAACCCAATGCCTTGGCAACCAATACCGGCTGCAGATAGAGGATGACCGACAACGCCATGAGCGCCAGGGCAGCGACGATCCAGCGTTTGTCGGCGCGATAGCCCACCAGAGCCATCCCCAGCATGAACAGGCCGAACAGCGCCGAGGCCATCGGCATGAACAGGCTCATGACCACCGCGCTGATCCAGAACGGCCTGCCACCGGCATGATCCCGATGCAAGAGGGCAGAACTCAGCAAAAGCGCCGGGAAAACGAAGACGAAGGCGTTGTCGACGTTGAACTTGCCCAGAGAAATCCAGAAGCCCGGAGACGTCAGGAAATACAGGACTGCCGCCAGCAACAAGAGCGCACGCCGCCAGTCCGTGCCATGGGCCAGATGGCTGCGCACCACCACCCAGATGGCGCCCAGCGAAGCCACCATGGCCAGGATTGCGCCGCTCATGCGCATACCCAATACCGGCATCCACTGCTGCAACTTCAGCAGGCCTCGCATGAACAGCAGGTAGACGGTGGAATGATTGGCGTAAGCCTCATGCTTGGCGTAGGCGTCGGCACTCAGGAACGTCAGGAACCCGTGTTTGAGCCATGGCACGCTGCTCCAGACAGGAAAGGTGAAGTCCCGCAATCTTTCCGGAGCCACGTCAGCGCGTATCGCCATGGCGCGAAAACCAAGGCGGAACACCAGGAACAGTCCGAAAAGAACGGTCAGGCACAACGCCAGGTTGAAAATGAGGCGCCTAGAGTGCAACGCGGAACCAGCATGAAGTTTCATGGACGACAAAAGAAAAGGGCAAGAAAAAGCTGCCCAATCATACACAGTAATCTTTACCGCGTTAAAGAAAAAGCAGCCGACTCATGCAGAGCAGGCCGCTGGTACGGGCCGGCGCGACACTCAGGCCAAAAGCCGACGCAATGCCTCCACCAGCGTGCCGCAATCCTCATCGGTGCCGATGGTGATGCGCAGGAACTGCTTGATGCGCTCGCTCTTGAAGTGGCGCACGATGATGCCGTCGCTGCGCAAGGCAGCGGCCAGCTCGGCGGCATCGCGCTGTGGATGGCGGGCGAAGACGAAGTTGGCCGCCGAGGGCAGGACCTCGAAGCCCAGTGCCTCCAGCTGCGCCACCAGTGCGGTGCGGCTGGCGATGACCATGTCGCAGGTCTTGCGGAAATAGTCCTCGTCCTCGATGGCGGCGGTGGCACCGGCAATGGCGGGGCGGTCCAGCGGATAGGAGTTGAAGCTGTTCTTGACGCGTTCCAGCGCATCGATCAGGTCGGCATGGCCGACCGCAAAACCGACCCGCATGCCGGCCAGCGCACGCGACTTGGAGAAGGTCTGCACCACCAGCAGGTTGGGATAGCGCTGCACCAGCGGGATGGCGCTCTCGCCGCCAAAATCGATGTAGGCCTCATCGACCACCACCACGCGCTCCGGATTGCCCTGCAGGATGCGCTCCACTTCGTCCAGTCCCAGCAGGCAGCCGGTCGGCGCATTGGGATTGGGGAAGATGATGCCGCCGATGGCATCGCCATGGCCGAGGTAATCCTCGGCGCGCAGGGTGAAATCCTCGGCCAGCGGCACGGCGCGATAGTCGACCTGGTACAGGCCGGCATAGGTCGGATAGAAGCTGTAGGTGATGTCCGGGAACAGGATGGGCTTGCCATGTTGCAGCAGGGCCTGGAAGGCGTGCGCCAGCACTTCGTCGGAGCCGTTGCCCACGAATACCTCGCGCGCGCTGATGCCGTCGGCGGCATGGCGGCGGGCGATGGCCAGCTTCAGGGGTTCGGCGTCGGGATTGGGGTACAGGCGCAGGCTGTCGCTGACCTCCCGCGCGATGGCCTGCAGGGCCAGCGGCGACGGGCCATACGGGCTCTCGTTGGTATTGAGCTTGACCAGGCGCGCGATCTTGGGTTGTTCGCCGGGGGTGTAGGGCGTCAGGCGGCTGACGATGGGACTCCAGAACTTGCTCATGAGAAATCAGCCCGGGCCGGGCCACACAGAATTGAGGGAAAGCGCAGATGGTAGCAAACTTGCCGCCACCCGGCCGCAGCCGCCTCAGAAATAAGGGCGGTAGCGCGGCTGGCGGGCCTGGTCGTCCTGCGTCGTGGCCGGCGGGCGGGGATGGCTGCTCAACAGCGACAGGGCGCGGCCGGCGATCCCGGGCGGCAGGCCGATCAGGTCCTGGCAGGCGCGCTGCAGGGCCGACAGCGAGGCGAACCCGGCCGCAGCGGGACTGGCGCCGGCATCTTCCATCCGCGCCAGTTGTGCCAGCACCCAGGCCACGCGCTGCTCGCGCACCAGGCTGCGCAGCGATTCGCCCTCGGCAAACAGCAGGGCACGCAGGCGGGCCGTGGAAATCTGCCAGTCGCGCGCGATGCGCTCGGCGCACCAGTCGGCGGCAGGCTGCGCAAAGATCGCGGCGGCAAGGCGGCGGGCGTGGGGCTTGCTGGTGTCGGCGGCGCGTTCCATGTCGGCGCTGGCCTCGGTCTCCAGCGCCAGCGACCAGACTGCGGGGCGCATGCCTTGTGCCGGCACGCGCGGATGCGCGAGGCAGGAAAAACGCACGAAGGGCGGCACCGTGAAGCTTTCGCCCTCCTGCAGCTCGACCGCTACGCCCCCGCTCTTCAAGGTGGCCGCCCCCTTCCAGACCCGCACCCGCGCCGGGGCGGCGAAACGCAGTTCACGCAGCAGCAGGTGATGGTGGGTGATGATGGCCATGGATGAATCGGTGTAGTGTCAGAGCCGGAATGCTCGTCCGATCTTAAGCCGGTAGCCTGCGCCAGACTGTCATCGTGGTGACAGGCCGCTCACAGCGAGGCCATGCCGAAGGCACGCAAGCCATCGAGATCGACCACGCGGATGCTCTGGTAGGAAATTTCCACCAGCCCCAGCTCGGCCAGGTGGCGCATGGCCTGGTTCACGCGCTGGCGTGACAATCCGGTCAAGAGGCCAATCTCTTCCTGCGACAGTTCCAGCACCTTGGAGGTACGCGGATACAGCATCGGGTGGAACAGCTGTGCAATGGCCTGGGCCACGCGGGCGTCGACATCAAGCAAGCGCTCGTTCTGGACCGTGGCGATGAACTGGCCCATGCGTTCGTTCAACTGGCCGATGACGAAAGCGTTGAAGGGCAGGCTCTCGGCCATGAGGCGGTGGAAGGTATCGGCCGGCACCAGCAGGATCTGCGAGGCCCGGATGGCGATGACGTCATAGCGGCGCGGCTCGCGCTTGATGACGCTGCCCTCGCCGCACCAGCCGCCCTCGGGCACGCCCGAGAGTGTGCTGCTGCGGCCATCGATGTTGTAGACGGCCAGCTTGATCAAGCCCTCATGGACGCCGATCCAGTATTGCGAGAGTTCACCGCGCCGGGCCACGAAGGCATCGGCCGAAAAGCGCGTCAACTGGGTGGTGGCGGCGACCAGCGCACGATGCTCGCCGGCCAGCGCGGCGAACCAGTCGTATTGCTGCAGAAGCTGCGCCATCGGGCTGCTCATGGGATAGTCGAAGGGGGAGGGAAACGGCAAACATTGTCGCACGTCAGCCTTGTCGTCGTGATGACAAAGCGCAAGTGCGCTTCGGTGCTACCCTAGTACAGAAAATAACAGGCGGCTGATAAAAAATGCACAGGCCGCGCCCTCATCCCCGCCGTAAGGAGACAGACATGGCAGATTTCGACACCGGCCTTGGCCGCAACGCCGCCAATTACGCGGCCCTCACCCCCATCGATTTCATCGCGCGCGCCGCCGCCGTCTATGGCAAGCGTCCCGCCATCATCCATGGCGCATTGCGCCAGGACTGGGCCCAGACCTATCGCCGCACGCGCCGCCTGGCCAGTGCCCTGCAAGGTCTTGGCATCGGCAAGAACGACACCGTCTCGGCCATGCTGCCCAATACCCCGGCGATGGTGGAGGCGCACTTCGGTGTGCCCATGGCCGGTGCGGTATTGAATGCACTCAACATCCGGCTCGATGCCGAGTCCATCGTCTTCATGCTGCGCCATGGCGAAGCCAAGGTGCTGCTGATCGACAGCGAGTTCGCCGCGCTGGCACAGCAGTTGCGCACGCAATTGCCGGCGCTCAAGATCGTCGAGGTGTTCGACGTGCTCGGTCCGCCACCGGTGCCCGGCGAGCGTTTCGGCCACCTGGAATACGAAGCCCTGCTGGCCGATGGCGATGAAAATTTCGACTGGCAATGGCCCGCCGACGAGTGGGATGCCATTGCGCTCAACTACACCTCCGGCACCACCGGCGACCCCAAGGGCGTGGTCTATCACCATCGCGGCGCGGCCCTGAATGCGGTTTCCAACATCCTCGAATGGGACCTGCCCAAGCATCCGGTCTACCTGTGGACGTTGCCCATGTTCCATTGCAATGGCTGGTGCTTCCCGTGGACCGTGGCGGCCCGCGCGGGCGTGAACGTGTGCCTGCGCAAGTTCGACCCCAAGCTGGTGTTCGACCTGATCGCCGAACATGGCATCACCCATTACTGCGCTGCGCCCATCGTGCATGCGGCGCTGGCCAATGCCCCCGAGGGCTGGCGCGCCGGCATCCGCGGTCCGGTCAAGGCGATGGTGGCCGGTGCACCGCCGCCAGCGGCCGTGCTGGCCAAGATGGAGGCGATGCAGTTCGAGCTGACCCATGTCTATGGACTCACCGAGGTCTATGGCCCGGCCGCCGTCTGTGCGGAACAGGATGCATGGAGCACGCTGTCGGTGGACCAGCGCGCGGTGCAGAAGTCACGCCAGGGCGTGCGCTATCACCTGCAGAGCGGGGTCACGGTGCTCTCGCCGGACACCATGGAACCGGTCGCCACCGACGGCGAGGAGATCGGCGAGATCATGTTCCGCGGCAACATCTGCATGAAGGGTTACCTGAAGAACGACAAGGCCACGCACGAAGCCTTTGCCGGGGGCTGGTTCCATACCGGCGACCTCGGCGTGATGAATGCGGACGGCTACATCAAGATCAAGGACCGCAGCAAGGACATCATCATCTCCGGCGGGGAAAACATTTCCAGCGTGGAAGTGGAAGACGTGCTGTATCGCCATCCGGCCGTGCTGGCCGCAGCGGTGGTGGCGCAGCCGGATGAGAAATGGGGAGAGACGCCCTGCGCCTTCGTCGAACTCAAGGAGGGGGCCAACATCGATGCGGCGGAGCTGACCGAATTCTGCCGGGGCCACCTGGCCGGTTTCAAGGTGCCCAAGGCGATCTACTTCGGTCCGCTGCCCAAGACGTCCACCGGCAAGATCCAGAAGTTCGAACTGCGCAAGCGCATGAAATCGGACAGCGCCATCAACGTCTGAGGCGCCGCCCCATCACATCGCCTCAGGCCTTGCGCACGGCGATGTGATACAGGCCCCAGGGGCATTGGCCGAAGCGCTCCGGCAAGGGGCGCGCGCTCATCTCGGGGAAGCTGTCGGCGTCATACACGGCCCACAGCGGGCCGAGTCCGCCCAGCGGGATGGGCTTGCCATCCAGGTGGGTGGCGATGATGAAGCGATACTTGGCGATATCCTCGGCCGAGACCAGCACCGCATAGCCATCCACCGCGCGCAGGGCGCAGTTCTGCACGGCGGCGGGACCACCGACGGCGCGCAAGACCTCCGCGAGCAGCGGACCGCGCAGGCTGTGGCGGCGGCCATCATATTCCAGCGTGGGACGGATCTCCACCGAAGGCAGCGCGGCGAGCGCGGCAAAATCGAAGGTGTGGGCACGGTCGAAAGCCAGTTTCTGCTTGGCCATCATCTGGTCCAGCGCCGGATCGAGCGGGCCGCGATTGGTTTTGCTGATGTCGCCGGTCACCGTGAGCAGTACCGGACCTGCGGCAGCACCAGGCTTCTTGTCGGCGGCCAGTGCCGGCAAGGCGACGGGCGCGGCCAGCAGCGAGGCACCGAGGCCAAGGAACTTGCGTTTTTGCATGAATAACCCTCCTGATGGAGATGGATGGGACGTGCGGTGATGGCGGATTGTAATCAGTTTTTGCGCTGCGCTGCGCACCAAGGAAAACGGCCCGCCTCAAGGCGAGGCGGGCCGCTGGATTCAGCGCTGCATCATTGCAACCGCGCTTCAGTCACGCGGCGGACGGC
The DNA here is from genome assembly GCF_009668275.1 of Herbaspirillum sp. CAH-3. Lineage (NCBI taxonomy): Bacteria > Pseudomonadati > Pseudomonadota > Betaproteobacteria > Burkholderiales > Oxalobacteraceae > Herbaspirillum > Herbaspirillum sp. CAH-3. The sequence continues at coordinate 20,391 of NZ_VSWE01000025.1, forward strand.
CGCGCCAGTAGCCGGCCAGCAGCGACCCCGAGAGGTTGTGCCACACCGAGAACAGCGCGCCCGGCAAGGCCGCCACCGGCGTGAAATACAGCTTGCCCAGGGCGGCAGCCAACCCGGAATTCTGCATCCCGACTTCGATGGCCAGCGTGCGGCAGACCGCCTCATCAAAGCCCAGCAGGCGGCCACCCCAGTAGCCACCCAGCAAACCCAGGCCATTGTGCAGGATCACGCCCACCAGTACCACCAGGCCGACCGAGGCGATGCTGGCCTGGCTGCCCGCGACCACCGCCGAGATGATCAGCAGGATGGCCACCATCGACACCAGCGACAGGTAGGGCTCGATGCGGCGGATCAGCTTGCCCGCGAACAGGTTCAGCACCAGGCCGACCGCAATGGGCACCACCACGATCTGCACGATCGACATCAGCATGGCGTGGGCGTCGAAGTGGATGGAGGCATCCACGTAGAGCTCGGTCAGCATCGGCGTGGCGAACACCGACACCAGCGCGGAGAGCGTGGAGATCGTCACCGACAGCGCCACATCGCCGCGCGAAAGATAGATCATCACGTTGGAGGCGGTGCCGGAGGCCACGCTGCCCACCAGCACCATGCCGGCGGTGAGGTCGGGCGGCATGCGCAGCACCTTGGCGATGACCCAGGCGGCCAGCGGCATGACCAGGTAGTGCAGGATGATGCCGGCAGCCACCGGTGCGGGGCGCTTGATGATGCGCTTGAAGTCGTCCACGGTGAGGGTGACGCCCATGGTCAGCATGATGAGCGTCAACAACTGGGTGATGTATTTGCCGATGGGCGTGAAGGTCGGCGGCGAGAAATAGGCAGCGGCGGAAAGCAGCAGCGCCCACACGGGAAAGAGGCGGGTAATGGTGGCAAGCATGGCAATGGATGAATGATGAATACAGGCCCGTGCATGAAGACGATCATGCCGGGATGGCGCGTTTTTTATGTTCATTGCGCGGATGACGCACACTGCGGCGGAGAGACTTCGTGCACCGGGTCCGGTGGCGGCCTCTTCTCTATCCTCGATCACGCGCCTTGTGGGCGCGGCAAGGGCGTGATTCTACCCGCGCAGGCCGATTCCTGCCGGCTCCCGGGCCGTGGGACGGCCTACTGGCGAACAAGATCACATTTGAAACTAAGCATCACCTTGGGCGGCATCACGCCGATCACGCCCTCCGAACGCTCGCTGCCGATGATGCGCGCACGGCGGCCCTGCTGACGGCACCAGTCATCGGCCTGCTGCAATCCCTGTGCGGCGACGCCGTCATTGCCATGCCAGCGTGAACTGGCCACCAGCAGGTAGGTGTCCTTGTCGATCTGCGTGACCGGTTGCGAGGTGGCACAGCCGGCCAGGGCGGCCACCATCGCAAGGGACAGCGTCAGCATGCAGCGGATTGTCATCGGGGCTCCCGTGGTCTGGTGATACCGGGATGGTAGCCAGCGCGATGGGTGGCGTCATGCGTCCCTACAACTCTTTACCTCCGCTGACGATCCACGGCACGGACGAAAAAAACGCCGCTGGAGCCAGCGGCGTTTTCTCGACCATTTCAGTCAAGCCATCAACGCGTAACCGGTTTGTAACGGATACGCTTGGGCTTGGCGGCTTCTTCACCGAGGCGTTTCTTCTTGTCGGCTTCGTATTCCTGATAGTTGCCGTCGAAGAAGGTGACCTGCGAATCGCCCTCGAAGGCGATGATGTGGGTGGCGATACGGTCCAGGAACCAGCGATCGTGGGAGATCACCAGCACGGTGCCGGCGAATTCCAGCAGCGCATCTTCCAGGGCGCGCAGGGTTTCCACGTCGAGGTCGTTGGACGGTTCGTCCAGCAGCAGGACGTTGCCGCCCTGCAGCAGGGTCTTGGCCAGGTGCAGACGGCCGCGCTCACCACCGGAGAGGTTGCCGACGATCTTCTGCTGGTCGCCGCCCTTGAAGTTGAAGCGACCCAGGTAGGCGCGCGAGGGCATTTCGAAACGGCCCACGGTGAGGATGTCGGCGCCGCCCGAGACATCTTCGAAGACCGTCTTCTTGTTGCCCAGGTCTTCGCGCGACTGGTCCACCAGCGACACCTTGACGGTGGGGCCCAGCACCAGTTCGCCGCTGTCCGGGGTTTCACGGCCGGCCAGCATGCGGAACAGGGTCGACTTACCGGCGCCGTTGGGGCCGATGATGCCGACGATGGCGCCGGCCGGGATCTTGAAGTTCAGGTTGTCGATCAGCAGGCGGTCGCCATAGCCCTTGCTGACGTTCTTGAATTCGATGACTTCATTGCCCAGGCGCTCGGCCACGGGAATGAAGATTTCCTGGGTCTCGTTGCGCTTCTGGTATTCGTATTCGGAGAGCTCGTTGAAGCGCGCCAGACGCGCCTTGCTCTTGGCCTGGCGGCCCTTGGGGTTCTGGCGCACCCATTCCAGTTCCTTGGCGATGGTCTTCTGGCGGGCCGATTCGCTGGCCTCTTCCTGCTTCAGGCGGGCTTCCTTCTGTTCCAGCCAGGAGCTGTAGTTGCCCTTCCAGGGGATGCCGTGGCCGCGGTCCAGTTCGAGGATCCACTCGGCGGCGTTGTCGAGGAAGTAGCGATCGTGGGTGATGGCCACCACGGTGCCGGGGAAGCGTTGCAGGAACTGCTCCAGCCAGTCTACCGATTCGGCATCCAGGTGGTTGGTCGGTTCGTCCAGCAGCAGCATGTCGGGCTTGGAGAGCAGCAGCTTGCACAGCGCCACGCGGCGCTTTTCGCCACCGGAGAGCACGCCGATCTTGGCGTCCCAGGGCGGCAGGCGCAGCGCGTCGGCGGCCATCTCCAGCTGCTGGTTGAGGCTGTTGCCGTCAGCGGCGGCGATGATGGCTTCCAGGCGGGCCTGCTCGGTAGCGAGGGCGTCGAAGTCGGCATCTTCTTCCGCATAGGCGGCGTAGACCGCGTCCAGCTTGGCCTGGGCTTCGAAGACTTCGCCCAGCGCGCTTTCGACTTCCTGGCGCACGGTCTTCTCGGCATCGAGCTGGGGTTCCTGCGGCAGGTAGCCGATGTTCAGGTTGGGCATCGGGATGGCTTCACCCTCGATTTCCTTGTCGATGCCGGCCATGATCTTGAGCAGGGTGGACTTGCCCGAGCCGTTCAGGCCGAGCACGCCGATCTTGGCGCCGGGGAAGAAGGACAGCGAGATGTCCTTGAGGATCTGCCGCTTCGGCGGCACGATCTTGCCGACGCGGTTCATGGTAAAGACGTATTGGGCCATGGTATGAGTTGCCAGTGAGAGGGAAACGATAAGGCAGCGTTCAGGCGCCGCCGGCGCTGGGCTCTGCCGAGCTTTGCGCGCGGGTGCGCAGGTAGCGCCACAAGCCTTCGGCGGAGTATACCGCGAGCGCCACCCAGATCACGCAAAAGCCGATGGCGCGCGCCCCGGTGAAGGGCTCGCCGTAGATCAGCACGCCCCCCAGCAGCTGGATGGTAGGCGAAATGTATTGCATCAGGCCCAGCATCGACAAGGGGATGCGGCGCGCACCATGGGCAAAGAGCAGCAGCGGCACCGCCGTGATCGGGCCGGACAGGACCAGCAGGATCTTGGCCGAGGTCGATGCATGGGTGAAGGCGTTGCTGTCACGCAAGGTATCGATACCCAAGATGACCAGTACCAGCGGCAGCATCAGCAAGGTTTCCAGCGACAGGCCTTCGAGCGCGCCCAGGTGCGCGGTCTTGCGCAAGAGGCCGTAGAAGGCGAAGCTCAGCGCGATCAGCAGCGAGATCCACGGCAGGCTGCCGTTGGCGAAGGTCAGCCAGATCACGGCACCGAGTGCCAGGAAGACCGCCAGCCATTGCAGCGGACGCATGCGTTCCTTCAGGATCAGGTAGCCCATGAAGACGCTCACGAGCGGGCTCATGAAGTAGCCCAGGCTGGTATCGACGATGCGCCCGGCGTTGACGGCCCAGACATACAGGGTCCAGTTCCCGGAGAGCAGCAGGGCCGAGAGCAGGAAGCCCAGCACCACCATGGGCCGCTTGATGACCTCGCCCACCCAGCGCCATTGCCGCCGCCAGGCCAGCACGGCCACCAGGAACACGCAGGACCAGAAGAGGCGGTGCACGACGATATCGAAGGAGGGGATCTCCTTCAACAGCTTGAAATACAGCGGGAACAGGCCCCACAGGATGGAGGCGCAAACGGCGTGAAGCATGGCAAGGCAATGGAATCGGAAGCCGGACCTGCGCGCGGCGCGGTCACGGCGGTGAGAATCCGTCATTATTGCAGGATTCGCCGCCTCCGGCCGGGGATGGGCGCGGCTCAGGCCGCGGGCAACTTCACTTGCGCCTGCGTTGCCATCATGACGACCTCGCAATCAACCTGCGCCGCCGCGCGTTCGATGACCAGCACATCGGCCGCGCCGAGGGTGATCAAGGGATGGTGCCAGACTCCACGCCGCAGCGTGACGCCCTGCCCCGGCTCGATCACGAAGGCGGCGATGGCCGACTCATCCGGCCGCTCGCCATCGCCGGCCAGCACCGCCAGGCAGCGGCTGGCCCCCAGCGGAATGAAGCTCTGGCTGCCCAGGCGATGGCGTTCAAAGGCGCACAGCGGATAGGCTGCAGCATCGCCTTGCGCCTGCGTGCGAAAGATGGCCACGCAGGCGCGGCCACCTTCATCGTCCACATCGAGACTGGCCACGTCGTCATAGCGGCGCGTGGTGCCGAAGTTGATGTCGCGCTCGGACTGGCCCGGTGCGATCAACGCGCCATAGGCCGCAAAGGCCTCGTGCGTCAGCGCTTGCGCCAGGATCACGCGCGGTGCGGCCTCAGGCGCAGGCATGCATCAACCCTGCAGCGTACTGGATCAATGAACGGTCACTGCCGGGCGGTGCGATCAGGGACAGTCCGAACGGCGCTCCATCGAGTTGCATCAGGGGCAGCGAGATCTGCGGACATCCCGACAGCCCGGACAGGCAGAGCATGCGCACGGCCTGGTTGCGATAGTCTTCCAGCGACTGCTCCGAATCGGTCAGCAGCGGCGCCACATCCGGCGCGCTGGGCAAGAGCAGTACGCCATCATCGCCCAGCAGATCGATGAATCCGGCGCGGAAGGTCTCGCGCACGGCGCTGTGCTCCTGCATCTGCTGCGCCGTGATGGTGGCCGACCAGGCAAAGCGTTCGGCCACGCCCGGCCCCAGCTGCAAGCCGTAGCGGCCGATGTTTTCGCCATGGGCCCGCCAGGCCTCATAGCCCTGGATATGGCGAAACGCCCAGTACAGCACATCGAAGGAAGGGGTCGCCACCGAGACCGGCTGCGGCGCGCCCAGCACGCCCGCCAGGCGCTCCAGCACCTGTGCGAACTGGGCTTGCACGTGCGGCGCCAGCAGGCCCAGCACGTCGCTGGCGACCAGCACACGCGGCGCCTGCGGCAAGGGTGCGCTGTCCTCGCCCAGCAAGACCGCACCGGCGCGGGCAAATACGTCCATGTCGCGTGCAAACCAGCCGCAGGTATCGAAACTGCGCGCCAGGTCCATCACCCCCGTGAGCGGTACGCGGCCGTGCGTAGGCCGCAAGCCGATCAGGCCGCAATGGCTGGCCGGCACCCGGACCGATCCGCCGGTATCGGTGCCCAGGGCCAGGTCGGCCAGGCCGTTGGACACCGCCGAGGCCGATCCGGAACTGGAGCCGCCCGGGATGCGGTCGGGCGCACCGCCATTGCGGGGCGTGCCGAAGTGGGCATTCTTGCCGTTCATCGAGAAGGCCAGTTCATCGGTGACCACCTTGCCGACGAATTGCGCGCCCGCTTGCAGCAGGGACTGCACCGCCGGGGCAGACGCGGCCTTGATGCCGGACAGGGCCAGCATGTGCGGATTGCCGCAGCCGGTGGGGTAGCCCGCCACGTCGAAGATGTCCTTGACCGCCAGGCGCACGCCGGCCAGGGGGCCGCTGGCGGCCTGCGGCTGGGGTACGAAGGGATAGGGGATGAAGCAGCGGGCAGTGGAGACATCGGCACTCATGCGGTTTCCTTGTCAGGTCGGTGTGGGTGGAAAAGCGGCGCGGTCATGGATCAGGCCGCAGCCAGCTGCAAAGTTTCGGCACGCAGGCAGCGTACCGTATGTTGCTCGCCCACGGATTGTTCGGCCGGCTGCCGGGTGTGGCAATCGGCTTGCGCATGCGGGCAGCGCTCGGCAAAGGCACAGCCCGGCGGCAGGTTGGCCAGGTCGGGCGGCGCGCCGGGGATGGTCTGCAGGCGCTGGCCCTTTTGCATGGCACCGTGGCTGCGGCTTTGCAGCAGCGACATGGTGTAGGGATGGCGCGGCTGGGCCAGCAGTTGCGAGGCCGGTCCCTGTTCGACGATGCGCCCGGCGTACATCACCGCGATGCGGTCGGCCACCTCGACGGCCGCGCCGATGTCATGGGTGACGAAGATGATCGACAGGCCCAGCTCACGCTGCAGTTCGCGCAGCAACAGCAGGATCTGGATCTGTACCGTGGCGTCCAGCGCCGTGGTGGGTTCATCGGCCAGCAGGACCTTGGGCGAGCAGGACAGCGCCAGGGCGATCATGGCGCGCTGGCGCATGCCGCCGGACATCTCGTGGGGATAGGCATCGAGCCGCCGCTCCGGGCTGGGAATGCGGACCTTCTCGAACAGCGCCAGCGCCTGCGCGCGGGCCTGGGCGGCCGAGACCTTCTTGTGGCGGCGGATGGTCTCGGCGATCTGCGCTCCCACGGTATAGACCGGATCGAGCGCCAGCAAGGGTTCCTGGAAAATCATCGCGACGCTGTCGCCGCGCAGGGCGGACAGTTCTCGGCCGCTCATCGTGAGGACGTCGCGGCCATCGACTTCCAGCCCGCCTTCAATGCGGGTGCGGGCCTCGGGGTGCAGCCGCATGATGGAACGCAAGGTGACGCTCTTGCCCGAGCCAGATTCGCCGATCAAGGCCACCACCTCGCCCTCGGCCACCTCCAGGTCCACGCCGCTGACGGCGCGGATGGTCTTGCCGGGGGCCTTGAAGGTCACGCGCAGGTCGCGCAGGCGCACCATCGCCTTCTTGGAAGCATCAGCCATGTTGCAGCTCCTTGTTGAGCATGCCGGCTTCGAAGCCGGCGTCGTCATAGCCACTGCCGGCCTCGTAGCGCAGGCAGGCCACGCCGTGTTCCGGTGCGGCCTCGACGAAGGTCGGCGCGCGCTGCTGGCAGACCGGCTGCGCGAACTGGCAGCGGGTATGGAAGCGGCAGCCGGGGGGCGGATTGATGGGGTTGGGCGGATCGCCCGCCAGCGGCGCTTCTTCAGTACGGCGGCTGGGGTCCATGCTGGGCATGGAGCGCAACAGCGCGCGCGTGTAGGGGTGGCGCGGGGCGTCGAATACCTGCTCGGCCGGACCGACCTCGACCACCTGGCCCAGGTACATCACCAGCACGCGGTCGGAGATGAAACGGACCACGTTCAGATCGTGGCTGATGAACAGGTAGGTGAGGCCGAATTCCTGCTTCAGGTCCAGCAGCAGGTTCAGCACCTGCGCTTCCACCGATTTGTCCAGCGCCGAGACGGCTTCATCCAGGATCACCAGGCGCGGCTCCAGCGCCAGGGCGCGGGCAATGTTGACGCGCTGGCGCTGGCCGCCGGAGAGTTCATGCGGATAGCGTCCGGCAAACCGTTCCGGCTGCAGGCCCACACGCGCCAGCAGGCTGCGGGCGCGGGCGATGGCTTCGCGCGCCGGCAGGCCATGCACGGTGGGCGCAAAGGCGATCGAATCCTCGATGGTCATGCGCGGATTGAGCGAGGAATAACTGTCCTGGAACACCATCTGCGCCTGGCGACGGAACTGGCGCAAGGGCATGGCGCGCGAGCCTACGGTCTGGCCGTCGAAGACCAGTTCGCCGCTGTCCTGTTCGATCAGCTGCATCAGCACGCGGGCCGTGGTGGATTTGCCGCAGCCGGATTCACCGACCACGCCCAGGGTTTCGCCTTTCATGATGTCGAAGCTCACGCCATCGACCGCGCGCACCGCATGGGCCGGGCCGCGCAGCAAGGGCAGGCCCTGCTGCTTGAGTGGAAAATGCTTCAGCAGTTGGCGCACGCCTAGGAGCGGCTGGCGCGGGCCACCGACATCACGCGGGTCCTGGTTCAGGAGCGAGGCAGACAGGCTCATTGCTTGACCTCCATGGCCGAGCGCAGGCCATCGGACAACAGGTTGAAAGAAATCGAAGTGACGAAGATGAAGGCGCCCGGCAAGGCCGCCACCCAGGGCTGGGTGTAGATGGCCGTGCGCAGGGTATTCAACATCAGGCCCCATTCCGGCTCGGGCGGCTTGACGCCCAGGCCGAGGAAGGACAAGCCCGAGGCCAGGATCATGGAGACCGAAATCAGGCTGGTGGAATAGACGAAGATCGGTCCCAGCACATTGCCCAGCACGTGCGCGCGCACGATGGTGAAGGCGCTGGCCCCGGAGGCGCGCGCCGCATCGACGTAATCGCTGCGGCGCACCTGGGTGGTGACGCTTTCTGCAATGCGCGCGATCTGCGGGACGAAGACGATGGTCAGCGAAGTGAGCGCATTGAAGATGCCCGCACCCAGCGCCCCCGAGAGGGCAATGGCCAGCAGCACCGAAGGAAAGGCATAAAGGATATCGATGCTGCGCATGATGGCGGTGTTGGTGAAGCCGCCCGCGTAGCCGGCCACGATGCCCAGCGCACTGCCGATGACGAAGGCCAGCAGCACCGGCGTGATGCCCATGAACAGCGACAGTCGGCCACCCAGCAGCAGGCGCGAGAACATGTCGCGCCCCAGTTCGTCGGTACCCAGCAGGTGGCCGGCAGTGCCGATAGGTTTCAGGCGCGAGAACATCGAGGCGGCAAACGGATCACCGGGCATCACCCAGGGTGCGGCGACGGCGGCCACGATCAGCAGCAGCAGCACGGCAGCAGCGATCATGGCACCGGGATTGCGCACCAGGCGCGCACCGACGTTGGCCCAGTGGCCGCGCGAGCGGCGCATGGCGGTGGCCGGCTCGGCCGCCTTGAGGGCGGGGGCGGAAGTGGAGAGGTTCATGTCAGGCTCGCTCGATACGGGGGTCGAAGATGGTTTGCAGGACATCCACCAGCAGGTTCAGCGCCACGAAGAACATGGCCAGCACCAGGATGCTCCCCTGCAGCAGCGGCAGGTCGCGCTGGAAGATGGCCTGGTTGAGCAGGAAGCCGGTACCGGGCCAGGAAAACACGGTTTCGATCAGGATCGAACCACCCAGCAGGTAGCCCAGTTGCAGGCCCATGACGGCCAGCGCGGTCGGCGCGGCGTTCTTGACCACGTGGCGTAAGACGCCGGCGTCGGACAAGCCGCGCGCCTTGAGGCCCACCACGAATTCCTGGGCCAGGATGTCGGCCACCAGGGCGCGCACGGTGCGGGCGATGATGCCCATGGGGATGAAGGACATGGTCACGGCCGGCATGAGCAGGTACTTCACGTGTTCCAGGTCCCACACCCAGGCGCCCGAGCCATCGGGTCCGGCGCCGGTGGCGGGCAGCCACATCAGCTTGGAAGAGAACACGATCACCAGCACCATCCCCAGCCAGTAATGCGGCACCGACACGCCCACCACCGAAATGAAGGAAGCCACGCGGTCCACCCAGGAATTGCGGAAGTAGCCGGCCACGAAGCCGAACAGCGACCCGAACACGAAACCGATCAGCGTGGCCACGGCCGCCAGCATGAAGGTATTGCCGACCGCCTTGAACACTTCGGCGGCCACCGGACGGCCGGTCGCAATCGAGCTGCCCAGGTCGCCGTGCAGGGCACGCCAGACCCAGCTCAGGAATTGCTCGGGATAGCTGCGGTTGAACCCGTAGATCTCCATGAGCTGCTTTTGCAGGTCGGCCGAGGCATCCGGCGGCAGGATCGAGACCAGCGGATCACCCGGTGCGATGTGGACCAGCATGAAGCAGAGGAAGGCCACGCCCAGCATGATGGGCAGGGCGTAGAGAAAGCGTCGTATCAGGTAGGCGATCATGGCAGTTCCGGCGACGGGTCAGGGGCTGCGGCGGCAGTGCCGCAAAAGGTGCTTGGTGCAGAAAACGTCAAGGTGCAAAAACGTCACGGTGCAGAAAACGTCAAGCCTGGTGCAGGAAACGTCAGCGGCGCCGGCGCACTGCGGCGCCGCTGATGTGCTCCTGCGTCAGGGCATCAGTCCATGCTCATGGTGGCGATGTCGATGAACCAGCTCTGCGGCTGCACCACGCCCTTGACCTTGGCGGAGATGGCACGCGGGCCGGTGTCGTGGGCCACCCAGACGAAGGGCGCTTCATCGACGATCTTGGCGTGCAGCTGGGCCAGCAAGGCGTCACGCTGCTTGGGATCGAAGGTGGTGCGCGCCTTGGCGATCAAGGCATCGACGTCGGCGTTGCTGTAGAAGCCCCAGTTGTTGGAGGTCGGCGGGGCGGCCTTGGTATCGACGAAACGCACCATGGCAAAGAACGGGTCCATGGAGGCGAAGCTGACGTTGATCGCATTGGCACCGTGCGCGCTCGGATCCTTGGCACCGATGCGCCAGTTGGTATAGAGGGTGTTCCATTCGATGACGTCGAACTGCACGTCGAAGAAGCACTCCTTCAGGTTCTGCTGCATGAACTCGTTCATCGGCAGCGGCTGCATCTGGCCGGAACCGGAGGCCGAGATCTGTACCTTCACCGTCAGCGGCTTGGCGGCCGAATAGCCCGCTTCGCTCATCAGCTTCTTGGCGGCGGCCGGATCGTACTTGATCTGGAAGCTGGGGTTGCCGCGCCACGGATGGCCGGGCTCGACGGTACCGGTGGCTTCACCCATGAGTCCGCCCAAGAGCTGCTTCATCGCGGGACGATTCACGCACAGGTTGGCGGCATGGCGCACACGCTTGTCCAGCCAGGGCGAGCCGGGCACGAAGGACAGCTGCCACGGCCACACGTGGGGCTGCGGGTTGGAGTAGATCTTGAAGCCGCGTGCCTTGATCGCGTCCAGTGCATCCGGGGCGGGGGCTTCGATCCAGTCGACCTGGCCCGACATCAGGGCCGCGGTGCGCGAGTTGGCTTCGGGCAGCGGCAGCATCACCACGCGGTCGATCTTGGGGCGGCGGGCGGCATCCCAGTAGCCGTCGTTCTTGACCACTTCCAGCCGCTCGCGGGGGACGAACTTGGCCATCTTGAAGGGGCCGGTGCCGGATGCATCGGCGGCGAAGGCGGCCCAGGCCTGCTTGCTGCGCTCGGCCTTGTCGGTCACCGAGGCCGGCACGGCGGCCAGTTTCTTTTCCCACTGGGCGGGCGAGGCCATGAACAGGTTGGTGAGGTTGATGGGCAGGAAGGAATCCGGCTCGGCGGTCGTCAGTTCCACGGTGAGGTCATCGATCTTGCGCGCGGAGCGCAGGGTCGGCATGCGCGAGGCGGTGGTGCCGACCTGGCTGGGGTCGAATTGCACGGCGTTCTTGTCGAGTACCTTGTTGACGTTCCAGACCACGGCGTCGGCGTTGAAGGCCGAGCCATCATGGAATTTGACGCCGGGACGCAGCTTGAAGACCCACTTGGTCTTGTCCTTGGCATCGACCTGCCACGACACGGCCAGGTCCGGGATCAGTTCGCTGGCCTTGTCGGCCTTGGACAGGTCCCATTGGGTGAGCCCGTCATACATGGGAATGCCGGTGAAGCGGTTGCCCTCGAAGCCCTGGTCGGGCTGGCCCAGCGTGCGCGGGATATCGCCGGCGGTCATGGCGATGCGCAATACTTTTTCTGCGTGGGCCGGCAGGCTGGCCAATGCGCCGAAGGCCAGGGTACAGGCCAGCGTGAGGGGGAGGGTCTTGGATAATTTCATATCGGTGCTTTCCTGGTTGAGGGACGACGATGGAAACTACGGATGCCACTGAAACTGCGCGAAGCCAAGAACACGATCAGGCGCCCTGCCTTCAGGGCGGAGAGAATGAGAGACCGACGCGTTGGGCGGCGTTGACGATGTGCTGCTGCATGGCCTGGCGCGCGCCTTCGATATCACCGGCGGAGATGGCGGCGGCGACCGCGCGATGCTCCACGGCAGGTGCCCAGATGCGTTCGCGGTCGGCGAAGGGCACGCGCAGGCTGTGGCTGATGGGGCGCTCGAACTGGCGCACCACTTGGGAAAAAGCGGGGTTGCCGGAGAGCTCGGCCAGCAGTTGGTGGAATTCCAGGTCGGCATGCGAGGCGCTGACCAGGTCGAGATTCTTGAGTGCCTCTTCGAAGCGCGCCTGGATCCCCCACAGGCGCGGCGTGGCATGCGCACTGATATGGCGCGCAGCCAGGGCGGCAGCGGCGGACTCCAGCGCATAGCGCAACTGGAACACGGCGGCCAGGTCCAGTGCCGCAGCGGCGGCCCCTTCTTCACCGGCGGGCGGCTGGGGCGGGGCCACGCGGCCTTCCTGGCGCTGGCTCACCAGCGTGCCCTTGCCGGGAACCGAACGGATGAAGCCCAGCGCCTCCAGCATCGACAAGGCCTCCCGCAGCGAGGCGCGGCTGATGCCCATGGACTCGGCCAGTTCGCGCTGGCTGGGCAGCATGGCCCCGGGCGCATAGGTGCCGGAGAGTATCTGCCGCTGCAAGGTCTGTGCTGCGATGTTGGGCATGCTCATGGTGGAGTCCTCATTGGCCTGACTGGTCAGACCGCGAGGAGCTCTTCAGCAATGAGCGTGCCACCCGACGGCGTTACGACCGCAATCCCAGCTACGGTGCGGCTTTGCGCGCCAAGGCACACATCGCCGGGACCGCTGTCACGACGCGCCGCCATGTACGTTCCTGAGGCGGCACGCACCCCGGGGGTGAACGCGATCCCGAAAATCGCGCAAGCCTTGCGGGCCGTGCGGGCACAAAAAAGCCCGGCACGTGGCCGGGCTGGAAATTGTCTTGGGCAACCGCCGTGCGGCGCTCAGTGCATGGCCGGCGTCACCGGCTCATGCTTGGCCACGAAGTGATACAGCAGGAAGGCGCTCACGCCGCAGATGGCCATCACCGACACCAGCGGCAAGGCCGTGCCGTCATGCCACAGGCTCATCACCACCCCCGAGAGCACGCCCATGCCGAACTGCAGCGTGCCCATCAGGGCCGCAGCGGTGCCTGCCTGGCGACCTTGGTGCTTGAGCGCAATGGCGGTTGCATTCGGGCCGGTGAAACCATAAGCCGTCAGGAAACCGAAGAAACCGAACAGCAGCAGCGGCAGGCTTTCCAGTCCCGCCAGAACGGCCAGCACCACCGCCAGCGACAGGCCGGCCGGTACCCACAGCACCTTGCCCAGCACGCGTTCGGCCGAGCGCTTGACCACCAGGCGCGCATTGATCTGCGAAGCGGCGATCAAGCCGATGGCGTTGGACGCAAACACGAAACCGAAATACTGCGGCTTGATCCCGTGCAGCTCGATCACCACAAACGGACCACCTGCGATGTAGGCGAACATGCCCGCCTGCACCAGCCCTCCGCACAGCACGAAGGACATGAACTGGCGATGGCGCAACAAACCCCAGTACTGCCGCAAGGTGCGCCCCAGGTGCAGCGGTTCGGCACGCGAGACATCCACCGTTTCGGTCAGGTACTTGCGCGTGCCCAGCATGCACAGCAGGCCGAAGATGGTCAGCACCACGAAGATGCCGCGCCAGCTGGCAAAGACCAGCATCAGGCCGCCGATGAAAGGCGCCAGGATCGGTGCCAGCCCGAATACCAGCATCAGCATCGAGAACGCCTTGGCCGATCCCTCGGCCCCCATGCGATCACGCACCATGGCGCGCGGGATCACCATCCCGGCGCTGCCGCCCAGGCCCTGGAACAAACGCAGCACGATCAGGGTCTCAATGCTCTGTGCAAAAATGCACAGCAAGGAGCAAACGAAGTAGAGCGCGATCCCGAAGAACAAGGGCGGCTTGCGGCCGAAGCGATCCGACAGCGGACCATAGAACATCTGTCCCACCGCCAGGCCGATGAGGAAAGAAGCGAGCGTGAGCTGGACCAGGTTGGTGCCCACGCCGAGGTCCTTGGCGATGGCCGTGAAGCTGGGCAGGTACATGTCGATGGCCAGCGCGCCCAGTGCAGTCAAGGCTGCCAGGACGGCCAGCCATGGGGGGAATTTGCCCATGGAGAGCTGGGTATCTTTGTTGTGCATGTGGAAATCGTGAGACAGCCGCATCCCTCGGCCGAGGGGAAGATGCAAGCGGGTTGATGCAAGATGAACCAGGATTGCCCCTGGCGGCGTGAGGGCATCATTATAAGGGCCTGTTCATTTTCGTTCAGGCGGTACCGCAAACGCCGCTCACTTGCACCGTGGCAAAAGCTGAGCAACGACAAGGAATGCGCGCGCGATTCGTGCAGGAACTTGTAAAAGCTGGCAAACTTGTTGTCATTATTCTCACATGCCGGGATCGTGCAAAGGGAGCGGCAGGTAGGCGCAGCGCGGGCTCCAGCCCGTCACGGGACACCAGTCACCGCGACGCGGCGAAGGCCAGGGCAGCACCATGCGCATTGCTGTAAAACAAGAAAATTTAGCCGCAGGGGAAATCAATGCGTGGCCGATATACGCCATCAGTAACCGGCGTGCCTGATCCGGGTTGCCACTCCAGTTGCGGGCCATCAGGCATGACCGTGCGCGTCATGCGCGGGCTCAGGATATTCATCGCGGGGATGGCAGCAGCCCTCCTGCTGACTGCCTGCGAGCGTACTGAAGAGAGGACCGACAGCGCAGAGGCGCCAGCCTCGCGCACCACCGCGATGGCCACCGCCGAGCCGGTAGTGCTGACCGCGTTGGTCTGGGCACCCGACTGGGCAGAAGAAATGCATCGCGTGGCCGATGCCTTCATGCGTGCGCATCCGCAGGTGCGCATCAACCTGCAATTCATGATCGGCAATTCGGTCGAAGAAAACCTCAAGCCGCGCGCCGCCACCGACAGCCTGCCCGACATCATCTCGGTCAATGCCAGCCCCTACACGGCCGCCCTGGCCGACCAGGGCCTGCTGGCTGACGTCGGCACCACCCAGGCCTGGGGCCAGTTGCTCGAAAGCCTGCAACGCGAGTGGACTTCACCGGGCGGTCGGCGCTACGGCATTCCCTCGGGCCTGGCGACCACGCTGATCTACTACAACCGCGACATGTTCGAGCGGGCCGGCATCAGTGCGCCGCCGACCGACTTCGACGCATTTCTTGCCACGGGCGCGGCATTGCGCCGGGCCGGCTTCATTCCGCTGGCCCTCTCCGGCGGCTTCCCCAACATGCTGGGCAATGGCCCCTTCAGCTACGGCTTTGCCAACCTGGTCGCCGCCAAGGTACCGGACTGGCGCGCACGCATTGCCGATGGCTCGCTGCAGCTGGACAACCCCGACGGGGTCGCCATCTTCACGCGCCTGCGCACGCTGGTGGAGCAGAAGTTGGTGCAGGCCGACTGCCTGCGCGCCGGCTATGACGCCACCTTGCGCCAGTTCGCCGAAGGCCGCGCAGCCATGACCTTCCAGGGGACCTGGGCGGCGGGCACGCTCATGAACGGGCGCAACATGCGTGTGGGCGTATTCGTGCCACCCTGGAATGACAAGGGACAGCCTCTGGAACCGGTGCTGGGCAGCGAGACCGGTTTTGCCGTGGCCCAGCGCAGCAGCGCGCAGCAACGCGAGGCGGCGGTGCAGTTCCTGGACTTCCTCTATGGTCCCGGGATGTCGATCTGGCAGGCCAAGCGCCAGAACATTCCGCCGTTTCGCGTGATCGCGCCGGACGTGAGCGGTGACCGTGACCTGTTTGCGCTGGTCGAGGACATGAAACGCGATGCCGCCGGGGCCAACGCACCGGGCCTGTATTACTCGCTGCTGCCGGTCAATACCATCGATGTCCTGCACCCGCTGTTGCAGGCCGTGCTGTCGGGCCGCCAGTCGCCGGCGCGCGCCGCGCGCGCCTTGCAGGACTCCATCGCCGAGCAGGCGCGGCTGTCGGCCAAGTAGGGAGAGACCATCCATGCCCAGACGGCTCGACTTCCTTTGGCTCGGTTTCCTGCGCAAGATCGAGATCCGCTATCGCCTCATCAACTCCTTCATCCTGGTGTCGCTGGTACCGCTGCTGATCTCGGGCCTGCTGGCCTACCGCGAGACCACCCGCGCCACCCAGGACAAGGTGCGCGCCTACTCGGTGCAGGTGGCCAAGCAGATCTCGCAGAACCTGATGCTGCGCATGGAAAAGATCGAGGACATCAGTGAAGAGCTGGCGCTGTCGGACAAGCTGCAACGCCTGCTGGCCAACTACTACGGCGATGATGATGCCGCCGCTGCCGCCGCCCGCAGCGGCGTGGCGCGGGTGCTGCTCGATACCTTCGGTTCGCTGCCCGATGTGAACCAGAAATACCTGCTGGACCGTCGGCGCCAGGTGATCGATCCGCAGATCTTTGCGCCCCTGGCCAGCAACATCAGCCGCGTGGCCGAGGAAGCGCCGGACCTCTCCGGGCGCGCATGGTGGACGCTCTACAACGGCGGCCATGGCCAGAAGAGCGTGGCCATGCTGCGCGAGATCCGCTTCACCGGCAACAACCGTCCGGCCGGCATGCTCTTCGTGGGCGTGCGGCCGAGCTACTTCTTCAGCATCTTCGAGGGGGTGGACCTGGGCTACGATTCCAGCCTCTTCATCGTCGATGCCAGCGATGGCGCGGTGGTGGTGCAGGGACGCGATACCAGCTTCAGCAGCGCCGATCCGGCCCTGCTCGAAGGCATCACGGCCAGCCTGGGCCAGCGCCGCAACAGCGACTTCATTTCCTATACGCGCGCCGACGGCACGCGTTTTTATGCCGCCATCGCGCAGTTGCCGCATACCTCCTGGTGGGTGGTCAGCGCCACGCCCAGCGACAAGCTCAACGCCGACACGCGCTCGGTGCGCGACAAGATCATCGCCATCGGCTTGCTGTGCTTTGCGGCCTCGCTGGTGCTCTCGGCACTGATCGCGCGCAGCATCAGCGTGCCGCTGCAGCGCCTGGTGGGCGCCATGAAGGAAGCCGGCAGCGGTGATACCACGGTGCGGGTGGAGCAGGCCGGCGGTGACGAGATCGCCGTGCTCTCGCGCAAGTTCAACGAGATGGCCGGCAAGCTGCAGCAGAACAAGGAAGAACTGGAAGAACAGGTAGCCCTGCGCACGCGCGAGCTGGAGCGTGCCAACCGCAAGCTGGAAGCGCTCTCGGCCACCGATGGCCTGACGGGTGTGGCCAACCGGCGCCGCTTCGATGAGGTGCTGGCCAACGAGCTGCGGCGCTCGGTGCGCTCGGGCCATGCGCTGGCCCTGTTGATGCTGGACGTGGATTACTTCAAGAAATACAACGACCGCTATGGCCACCTGGCCGGGGACGAATGCCTGCGCATCGTGGCGCGCGTATTGCAGAAGAGTTCGCGCCGCGCTACCGACCTGGTCGCACGCTATGGCGGCGAGGAATTCAGCGTCATCATCGCCGAGAGCGATACCGCCCACGCCGTGCAGCAGGCCGAGAACATCTGCCAGGCCATCTTCGCGCTCAAGCTGCCGCACGCCGATTCGCCTTTCGGCTACATCACGGCCAGTATCGGCGTGGCCTCGTTGCAGCCGGATGAAGAGACCACCTCCGAACAATTGCTGCGCATCGCCGATCAGGCGCTGTATCACGCCAAATACCAGGGCCGCAATCGCGTGGTGCTGGGCAGTGACGCCACGCAAATGCTGTAGGCGCCCGAGTGTTGCGGCTGACAAAGCACTGACAGGCAGCACCGCCAGGACGCGCCATGTGCAAAGTTAGGTCAAGCTGCACCGTGCGGCCCTGAACCAATGCCTTCGCACTGCATCATATCGCTATGCCAACCGTCACTTGAGAAGAGAGGTATAGCAGATGAACCCGAGTCGCCAAGAAAAAAAACACTGGACCATCGATGACATCGACCTGGACCGTATCGACCGAGAGCGGGTACGGCAGGATGAAGACCTGTTCTACCTGGTGGCCTGCGCCTCCTTCGTCGAAAGCGGTTCGGATCTCTATACCCACAACCTGGTGGAGTTCTACAAGGGCGACGCCGAAGTCGAGACCTGGCTGCGCGAGCAGTGGGAGCAGGAAGAGCTGCAGCATGGCGCGGCCCTGCGCGCCTATGTCGAGCATGTCTGGCCGGAGTTCGACTGGCAGCGCGCCTACCAGGGCTTCCTCGATGAATACTCGCAGTACTGCAAGGTCGAGCTGCTCGAACCCACGCGCGCCCAGGAGCTGGCCGCACGCTGCGTGGTCGAGACCGGGACCTCCACCTACTACCGGGCGCTGGCGCGTGCCACCGACGAGCCGGTACTGAAGCACCTGGCCGGCCTCATCGCCAATGACGAGGTCAATCACTACAAGCACTTCTACCAGTACTTCCGCCGCTATCGCCGCCAGGAAAACATCGGCCGCTCGCGCGTCTTCGGCACCCTCAGCCGACGCACCCTGGAACTGAAGAGCGAAGATGCCGATTGCGCCATCCGCCACGTGGTGATGGTGCACAAACCGGAACTGGCAGCCGATCCCGCACGGGTCAAGGAACTGGCCTCGCGCATGAGCCGCACCGTGCGCGTGAACCTCAAACCCGAGACCACCATCAAGATGATCATGCGTCCGCTGGAGTTGCCGGTGGCCTTGCAGAATCTCATCGAATTCCCGCTGCGGCAGTTCATGCAGCATGTTTTGCTGCGCTAGGCGCCTGGCCAGACCCGCTCCGCCGGACCAGGCACCGTGATGGATCACGCTGCCTGGCCCGGGTTTACTCTCATTGTGAACAATCTGTCCCACGCCCCAAGAAGTCGGAAAACTCCGCGCAAAGCCGCATGGCATGGCGCTTTGGGCGATGCACCAAGATCGCGCAAGAGCAAGCGCCAGCCTGGTGAATATTGCTGCAACGACATGGGACTGTCGACAATGACGCTCAGCTTTGGTGCGCAATCATGGCGTACCTGA
Source organism: Herbaspirillum sp. CAH-3 (assembly GCF_009668275.1). Classification (NCBI taxonomy): domain Bacteria; kingdom Pseudomonadati; phylum Pseudomonadota; class Betaproteobacteria; order Burkholderiales; family Oxalobacteraceae; genus Herbaspirillum; species Herbaspirillum sp. CAH-3. Next base: position 39,297 of record NZ_VSWE01000025.1, read on the forward strand.
CAACATTTCCTCCCCTTCCCGCCCCTCCCCGCCCCGCTTTGATGCAGGCCGCAGGCCCTCGGCCGGGCATTGGCACGCAATCTGCTAAAGCGACTGGGCAGTGAAAAAATTCTTCCAAAACTTTTCTCGAGGGAGCACCACATGTCACGTCGTACCGTACTGAAAGCCACCGCTCTGGGCGCATTCGCACTGGCCGCATCCTCCTGGCTGCCTTCGGCCTTCGCTGCCGACACCATCAAGGTCGGTATCCTGCACTCGCTGTCGGGCACCATGGCCATTTCCGAAACGTCCCTGAAGGACGTGGCCCTGATGACCATCGACGAAATCAACGCCGCCGGCGGCGTGATGGGCAAGAAGCTCGAACCGGTGGTGGTCGACCCCGCCTCGAACTGGCCGCTGTTCGCTGAAAAGGCCCGCCAGCTGATCTCCCAGGACAAGGTCTCGGTGGTCTTCGGCTGCTGGACCTCGGTGTCGCGCAAGTCGGTGCTGCCGGTCTTCAAGGAATTGAACAGCCTGCTGTTCTACCCGGTGCAGTACGAAGGTGAAGAACTGGAGAAGAACGTCTTCTACACCGGTGCTGCCCCCAACCAGCAAGCCATTCCCGCCGTGGAATACCTGATGTCCAAGGAAGGCGGCGGCGCCAAGCGCTTCGTGCTGCTGGGCACCGACTACGTCTACCCGCGCACCACCAACAAGATCCTGCGCGCCTTCCTGCACAGCAAGGGCGTGAAGGATTCCGACATCGACGAGGTCTACACCCCGTTCGGCCACTCCGACTACCAGACCATCGTGGCCAACATCAAGAAGTTCTCCGCCGGTGGCAAGACCGCGGTGATCTCGACCATCAATGGCGACTCCAACGTGCCCTTCTACAAGGAACTGGGCAACGCCGGCCTGAAGGCAACCGACGTGCCGGTGGTGGCATTCTCGGTGGGTGAAGAAGAACTGCGCGGTGTCGATACCAAGCCGCTGGTGGGCCACCTGGCCGCCTGGAACTACTTCGAATCGGTGAAGAATCCGGTCAACACCGCCTTCATCAAGAAGTGGAAGGAATACGCCAAGGCCAAGAACCTGCCCAACGCCGATACCGTCGTGACCAACGACCCGATGGAAGCCACCTACGTCGGCATCCACATGTGGGCACAGGCCGTGGAAAAGGCCAAGTCCACCGACACCGACAAGGTGATCGCCGCCATGGGTGGCCAGACCTACAAGGCACCGTCGGGCTACACGCTGGAAATGGACAAGACCAACCACCACCTGCACAAGCCCGTCATGATCGGTGAAATCAAGGCGGACGGCCAGTTCAACGTGGTCTACAAGACCAAGACCACCATCCGCGCACAACCCTGGAGCCCGTACATCCCGGGCAACGAAAGCAAGCAGAAGAACTAAGCTTGCGGTTGTTGTAGTTCTTGGCGTTCTTCGGAGCGCCTTCCCTACGCCGCAGCGTGGCGTAGGGAAGGCACCGTCCGCCGCAATGCATTTCCCTCCACAAGAAAACCGCCCGACGACTCGCCCCGGCCACCGCATCGACCGGCCCGCGCTTCGAGGCGCACACCGACCATGAAACCAGCCATCCAGTTCCTACGCGGGCTGCTCGCGACCTGGCTTTGCGTCCACGCCCTGGGGGCGTTCGCAGCCATCGATCCGGCCTTGCTCAAGCCCCTTGGCGGAGACGACCCCGACGCGCGCATCGACGCCGTCAACCAGATTGCCGCGCTGGCCAATGAAGACGCGCTCAAGATCCTCAATGCCCTGAACAGCGACGCGCTCTACGTCACCCCCGCCGGTGACGTGCTCATCGTCGACGACGCCGGCAAGGCATTCAATCCGGCCAATGACCAGACTGGCCCGGCGCCCGATGACGCCGAAGGCATCACCGTCAACAACCGCCTGCGCGGTGCTGTTGATGGCGCGCTCTCGGGCCTCAAACTGCTCTCGCCGCAGCGCGACCAGCGCCTGGCCGCCGCCGGTGAATTGCTCAAGAATGCCGACCCGGCGCAGATCCCGCTGATCGAAAAAGCGCTCGCCAAGGAAAGCGATCCGCAGATCAAGGACGTGCTGCAGCAGGTGCAAGCCACCGCCAACCTGCATTCGACCGACCCGGCGGCACGCCGCGCCGCCGTCAAGAAGCTGGCCGAGACCACCAATGCCTCGTTGAAGCCGGTGCTGGAAAACATGCTGGCCAAGAATCCCGATGGCTCCTACGTCGAAGCCGATGAGGGCGTGCGCGTGGAAGCGGTGCGCACCCTCTCCGCACTGGACCGCCACCTGGCCATCGTCGACTTCGCCGGCAAGCTGTTCTATGGGGTCTCGCTGGGCAGCGTGCTGCTGCTGGCCGCACTGGGCCTGGCCATCACCTTCGGCCTCATGGGCATCATCAACATGGCCCACGGTGAGCTGCTGATGATCGGCGCCTACACCACCTACGTATGCCAGCTGGTGTTCCGCAAGTTCTTCCCCGGTGCCATCGATGCGTATCTGGTGGTGGCACTGCCGGCCGCCTTCATCGTGGCCGCCGCCGTCGGCATTGCGCTGGAGCGTCTGGTGATCCGCTGGCTCTATGGCCGTCCGCTGGAAACCCTGCTCTGCACCTGGGGGATCAGCCTGATGCTGATGCAAGGTGTGCGCTCCATCTTCGGTGCGCAGAACGTGGAAGTGGCCAACCCGAGCTGGATGTCTGGCGGCGTGACCGTGCTCGGTTCGCTGGTGCTGTCCTACAACCGCATCGTGATCGTGTTCTTTGCGCTCTTCGTGGTGTTCGCGGTGTGGCTGATCTTGAACAAGACCCGCCTGGGCCTGTTCGTGCGCGCCGTCACGCAGAATCGCCGCATGGCCGACTGCGTGGGCGTGTCCACCGGCAAGATCGACATGATGACCTTCGGTCTCGGTTGCGGCATCGCCGGCCTCGGCGGCGTGGCGCTCTCGCAGCTGGGCAACGTCGGTCCCGACCTGGGACAGGGTTACATCGTGGACTCGTTCATGGTGGTGGTGCTGGGCGGCGTGGGCCAGTTGGCCGGTACCGTCATCGCAGCCTTCGGCCTGGGCGAAGTCAACAAATTCCTGGAGCCGATGGCCGGTGCCGTGCTGGCCAAGATCGCCATCCTGGTCTTCATCATCGTATTCATCCAGAAGCGTCCGCAAGGCCTCTTCGCACTCAAGGGAAGGAGCGTGGAATGAGCACCATGATCATGCGCCCCTCGCTGTTCAATCGCCCGTCCTGGACCGGCATCGTCATCTGCACCATCGTGCTGGCGCTGCTGCCGGTCTGCAACCTGCTGTTCCCCGCAGATAGCGCGCTGCACGTGTCCTCCTACACCGTCGCTTTGGTCGGCAAGTTCATGTGCTACGCCATGGCGGCGCTGGCACTGGACCTGGTGTGGGGCTATACGGGCATCCTTTCTCTGGGTCATGGCGTTTTCTTCGCACTGGGCGGATACGCCCACGGCATGTACCTGATGCGCGCCATCGGCCGTGACGGCGTGTACCAGAGCGACCTGCCGGACTTCATGGTGTTCCTGAACTGGAAGGCCTATCCCTGGTACTGGTGGATGACCGACCACTTCTGGTTCTCCATGCTGCTGGTGGTGCTGGTGCCGGGTCTCCTGGCCTTCGTGTTCGGCTACTTCGCGTTCCGTTCGCGCATCAAGGGCGTGTATTTCTCCATCATCACGCAAGCGATGACCTTCGCCTTCATGCTGCTGTTCTTCCGCAACGATACCGGCTTCGGCGGCAACAACGGCTTTACCGACTTCAAGCGCATCCTCGGCTTCACCATCACCGCACCGGCCACCAAGGCAGTGCTGTACCTGGTGACGCTGGCGCTGCTGTTCGGTGCCCTGGTGCTGTGCCGCATGATCGTCACCTCCAAGCTGGGCCGCGTGCTGCAGGGCGTGCGCGATTCCGAGTCACGCCTCATGTTCATCGGCTACAACCCGCTGTGGTTCAAGCTGTTCGTGTGGACGCTCTCGGCCGTGATCTGCGGTATCGCCGGTGCGCTGTACGTGCCGCAGGTGGGCATCATCAATCCCTCCGAAATGTCGCCGGCCAATTCCATCGAGATGGTGATCTGGGCCGCCGTCGGTGGACGGGGCACGCTGATCGGCCCCATCATCGGCGCCTTCACGGTCAATGGCTTGAAGAGCTGGTTCACGGCCGCCTTCCCGGACCTGTGGCTGTATGCGCTGGGGCTGATCTTCATCCTGGTCACGCTGTTCCTGCCGCAGGGCATCCTGGGCCTGGTGCAGAAATTCAAGAAACGCGATGCCGCGCCCGCCGAGGGCAGCGCATCCAAGGAGGCAGCATGAGCGCAGTCGAACCCGGCAAAAGCATGGGAAAAAACGCGGTAGGCATCGGCGGCCTGGGCGGCAACGTCGATACTCCGCGCGCCGACCATGGCGCATCCTACGAACGCATCAAACCCGAGGGCGTCGATACCACCCACGGCGCCATCCTCTACCTGGAAAACATCACGGTATCCTTCGATGGCTTCAAGGCCATCAACAACCTGAACCTGGATATTTCGGTCGGTGAACTGCGCTGCATCATCGGTCCCAACGGTGCGGGCAAGACCACGATGATGGACGTCATCACCGGCAAGACCCGGCCCACCGCCGGCACCGCCTTCTTCGGCCAGACCATCGACCTGACCAAGATGACCGAATACGAGATCGCGCATGCGGGCATCGGCCGCAAGTTCCAGCGTCCGACGGTGTTCGAGCAGCACACCGTGTTCGAGAACCTGGAACTGGCGATGAAGATGGACAAGCGCGTCAAGACCACGCTCTTTGCGCGCCTGTCCTCGGAGCAGATCGGCAAGATCGAGGAGATCCTCAAGCTGATCCGCCTGAACGGCCAGGAACACCGCGTGGCCGGCCTGCTCTCGCACGGGCAGAAGCAGTGGCTGGAGATCGGCATGCTGTTGATGCAGGAACCGCAATTGCTGTTGCTCGATGAACCGGTGGCCGGCATGTCCGACGCCGAGACTGCACGCACCGCCGAGCTCTTGAACGAGCTGCGGGGCAAGCATTCCATCATGGTGGTGGAACACGACATGGGCTTCGTCGAGGAGATCGCCCAAGGTGGCAAGGTGACCGTGCTGCACGAAGGATCGGTCCTGGCCGAAGGCAACATGCGCCAGGTGCAATCCAACGAACGCGTCATCGAAGTCTACCTGGGACGATAAGAGCGGAGACCATCATCCATGCTGCAAGTCAATGAACTGAACCAGTACTACGGCGCGGCGCATACCCTGCGCGGCGTCTCGCTCGATGTGCAGAAGGGCAAAGTCTTGTCCCTGCTGGGCCGCAATGGCGTGGGCAAGACCACGCTCCTGAAATGCCTGATGGGCGTGCTGCCGGTGGCCAAGGGCAACGTCAGCTTCGAAGGCCAGGACATCACCCGTCTCAAGCCGCACCAGCGCGCCAAGCTGGGCATCGCCTACGTGCCGCAGGGACGCGAGATCTTCGCGCGCCTGACGGTGGAGGAAAACATGCTCATGGGCATGGCTACGCTGTCGGGCCGCCGTGCCTCCACCATCAAGGGCGAGGTCTATGAACTCTTCCCGGTCTTGAAGGAAATGCTGCATCGTCGCGGCGGCGATCTTTCCGGCGGCCAACAGCAGCAGCTGGCCATTGCCCGGGCGCTGCTGGCCGAGCCCAAGCTGATCATCCTGGATGAACCGACGGAGGGCATCCAGCCTTCCATCATCAAGGACATCGGCCGCGTCATCAGCCTGCTGCGCCAGCGCGGCGACATCGGCATCCTGCTGTGCGAGCAGTATTTCGACTTCGCCCGTGAACTGGCCGATACCTTCGTGGTGATGTCGCGCGGCGAAGTGGTCGCGGCCGGTACCCAGGACCAGATGGATGGCGAGGACGTAAAGAAGCATCTGGCGGTCTGAGGCCGTCGCAAAGGAAGGCTGCGCGTTTGCAGCGGGTCTGCTATAAAGTCGCATGTTCGCGGCCAGGCTGTCCGCTTGCACACGCCGCCTTCCACGCAATGAAGAACCAGGTATGAAACGACTCCCCGGCCATCCGGAACCCGCCAGCATGCCGGCCCCCGCGACACCAGGCGCGCCCCTGCGGCATGCGCCGGACCAGGCACGCCTGGCGCTGGGCTTTGCCGACGACAAAGGCACCACGCGCCTGATGCGCCGCCAGCACTTCGGCCCCCTGCGCGTACAGAAACCGCTCTATCCCGAAGACCCGTCCATCTGCCACGCCATCATCGTCCACCCGCCGGGCGGCATCGTCGGTGGCGACCAGCTCTCCATCACCGCCGAAGCGGGCGAACGCGCCCATGTTCTGCTGACCACGCCCGGTGCGGGCAAGTGGTATCGCGCCAATGGCCAATCCTCGCGCCAGGCCGTCAGGCTCGACGCGGCAGCAGGAGCCACGCTGGAATGGCTGCCACAGGAAACCATCTTCTTCGATGGGGCCGACGTGCGCATGGAACATGAAGTGACCCTGGCCGCCGACGCGGCTTACCTGGGTGCGGAAATCCTCTGCTTTGGCCGCACCGCTTCGGGCGAAACCTTCAACACCGGTGCCGTCAGCCAGCGCACCAGCATCCGCCGTGGCGGCAAGCTGGTGTGGTTCGAACAGGGCCGCCTGCAGGCCGAGGCGGGTGCCATGCAAGGCCCGCTGGCGCTGGATGGGCAGACCATCTGCGGCACCTTGATCGCCGTGGGCGATGGCATGGATACGGCGCTCCTGGGCCGGCTGCGCGAGAGCATCGCTGCCCTGCAGCTGGAAGGACGCAGCGGTGCCACGCTGATGAAGCAGGTACTGATCGCACGCTACATGGGGCAATCCAGCCTGGTGGCGCGGCAGTGGCTGCATGCGGCCTGGCATGTGCTGCGCCCGGCCGTCACCGGCAAGGACGCGGCCATTCCGCGCATCTGGAATACTTGAACACGACGTAAAACGCTGCATCAGGAAAACTGAATCAAGCCTCTCCGTACGTTATAGAACCTGAAGGCCGCCAAACGGCCAGGAGCCAACATGGAACTGACACCAAGAGAAAAAGACAAGCTGCTCATCTTCACCGCCGCGCTGCTGGCCGAGCGCCGCAAGGCACGTGGCCTCAAGCTCAACTATCCGGAAGCGGTGGCGCTGATCACCGCCGCCATCATGGAGGGCGCGCGCGATGGCAAGACCGTGGCCGAGCTGATGTCCGAGGGCACCACCATCCTGACCCGCGAGGACGTCATGGAAGGCGTGCCCGAGATGATCCCCGACATCCAGGTCGAAGCCACCTTCCCCGATGGCAGCAAGCTGGTCACCGTCCACCATCCGATTCCTTGAGGAGCGCGTCATGATTCCAGGCGAAATGCTGGTCGAACCCGGCGACATCGAACTCAACGTCGGCCGCCCCACCGTGACGGTGACGGTGGCCAACAGCGGCGACCGTCCTATCCAGGTCGGCTCCCACTTCCATTTCTACGAAACCAATCCGGCACTGCGCTTCGAGCGTGAAGCGGCCTATGGCATGCGCTTGAACATCGCGGCCGGTACGGCGGTGCGCTTCGAGCCCGGTCAGGAACGCACGGTGGAACTGGTGGCGCTGGCGGGGGACCGCCGCGTCTACGGCTTCAATGCGCTGGTGATGGGCAAGCTGAAGGCCCAGCATGGCAACGACAAGAAGGGGCAAACCAAATGAGCAAGATCTCCCGTTCGGCCTATGCCGAGATGTTCGGCCCCACCGTCGGCGACCGCGTGCGCCTGGCCGACACCGAACTGTTCCTGGAAGTGGAGAAGGATTACACGGTCTATGGCGAGGAAGTCAAGTTCGGCGGCGGCAAGGTGATCCGCGACGGCATGGGCCAGTCGCAGCGCGCCCATGCCGAGGTGATGGATACCGTCATCACCAACGCGCTCATCGTCGATCACTGGGGCATCGTCAAGGCCGACATCGGCATCAAGTCCGGCAAGATCGCCGGCATCGGCAAGGCCGGCAACCCCGACATCCAGCCCGGTGTGACCATGGCCATCGGCGGGGCGACCGAAATCATCGCCGGTGAAGGCATGATCGTCACCGCCGGCGGCATCGACAGCCACATCCACTTCATCTGTCCGCAGCAGATCGAGGAAGCCCTCATGAGTGGCGTCACCACCATGCTGGGCGGCGGCACCGGTCCTGCCGTCGGCACGGCCGCCACCACCTGCACGCCGGGCCCCTGGCACATCCATTCCATGCTGGCCGCAGCGGACGCCTTCCCGATGAACCTCGGTTTCCTCGGCAAGGGCAACGTCAGCCTGCCGCTGCCGCTGGAAGAACAGATCCGCGCCGGTGCCATCGGCTTGAAACTGCACGAGGACTGGGGCTCGACCCCGGCGGCCATCGACAACTGCCTGACGGTGGCCGACCGCATGGACATCCAGGTGGCCATCCACACCGACACGCTCAATGAGGGCGGTTTCCTGGAGCACACGCTGGCGGCCTTCAAGGACCGCACCATCCACACCTTCCACACCGAAGGCGCGGGCGGCGGCCACGCACCGGACATCATCGCGGCGGTGGGCGAGGGCAACGTGCTGCCGTCCTCGACCAATCCGACGCGTCCCTTCACGGTCAATACGCTGGACGAACACCTGGACATGCTGATGGTCTGCCATCACCTGGACCCGGCCATCGCCGAAGACATCGCCTTTGCCGAATCGCGCATCCGCCGCGAGACCATTGCCGCCGAAGACATCCTGCATGACCTCGGGGCGATCTCGATGATGTCTTCCGACTCGCAGGCCATGGGCCGCGTGGGTGAAGTGATCATGCGCACCTGGCAGACCGCGCACAAGATGAAGGTGCAGCGCGGTTCGCTCAAGGAAGACACGTCGCGCAACGACAACTTCCGCATCAAGCGCTACATCGCCAAGTACACCATCAACCCGGCCATCACCCACGGCATCTCGCACGTGGTCGGCTCGCTGGAAGTGGGCAAGATCGCCGACATCGTGCTGTGGAAGCCGGCTTTCTTCGGGGCCAAACCCTCGATGATCCTGAAGAGCGGCATGATCGCGGCCGCCCAGATGGGTGACCCCAATGCCTCCATCCCGACCCCGCAGCCGGTGCATTACCGGATGATGTTCGGTGCCTATGGCGGTGGACTGAAGACCTCGATGACCTTCGTCTCGCAGGCGGCCTTCGATGCCGGCATCGGTGAACAGCTGAAACTGAACAAGCCGGTGGTGGCCGTGAAGAACATGCGCAACCTGCGCAAGCGCGACATGATCCACAACGGTGCCACGCCGAAGATGGAAGTCGATTCCGAAACCTATGAAGTGCGCGCCGATGGCGAGCTGCTGGTGTGCGAACCGGCGGTCTCGCTGCCGCTGGCACAACGTTATTTCCTGTTCTGATTTTCTTTAGATTTTTTCATGCTCACTCTCAATACCAAGATAGCCCAGGCCGAGCAGATCGACGGCGAACTGGAACTGCCCTATGACCAGCGCGAGAAGAGCCGCCTGCGCGCCACCCTGCGTTCGGGCGAGGACGTGGCGGTGTTCACCGTGCGCGGTACGGTGCTGCGCGATGGCGACCTGCTGCGCGGCGATGATGGCCGCGTGGTCAAGATCATCGCCAAGGCCGAAGCGACCTATCGCGTCGATGCGGCCGATGCGCACCTGCTGCTGCGTTGCGCCTTCCACCTCGGCAATCGTCACACCCAGGCGCATGTGGGCCACGAGGGGGGTGCGGGTTTCCTGCGTATCCGCAAGGATCCGGTGTTGAAGGAAATGCTGGAAGGGCTGGGGGCGCGCGTGACTGAAGAACTGGCGGCTTTCGAGCCGGAAGCGGGCGCCTATGGGGGCGGCCATCACCATCATGGCGATGACCATCACCACAATCCGCTGGCACCGATTCCGCTGCGCCAGAAAATCCATCGTCCCGGCGACAAGAAGGAAGAGGGCTGACCCCATGCAAGCTGCCGCCTTGCTGCATCTGCTGCAACTGAGCAGCCCGTCCTTGCCGATCGGCGCGTACAGCTATTCGCAAGGACTGGAGGCGGCCATCGAGGGTGGACGCGTGAGCAGTGAAGCCACGGCCCGCGCCTGGATCGGCCATGCGCTGCATGAGGTGGTGGCGCGTTTCGAGGCCCCCATCTTTGCGCGGCTGGTGGCGGCCTTCGAGGCCCGTGATGCAGAAAAGGTCACGTTGTGGACCGAACGCTTCATCGCGGCCCGCGATACGTCCGAGTTTCGTGCCGAAACCATTCAGATGGGCTATTCGCTGGGCAAACTGGCGACCGACCTGAAGCTGGGCGATGAGGGCTTGCTGGCCCTCCTGCAGGCGCAGCCGGAACTGCCGCTGCCCACCTCGCTGGCCTTTGCCACCGTGGCCCTGCAGGTGCCGCGCGAGGCGGCGGTGCTGGGCATGCTGTTTGCCTGGGCCGAGAACCAGGTGCTGGCCTGCGTGAAGACCGTGCCACTGGGCCAAGTGGCGGGGCAGCGCATCCTGCTGTCGCTGCAGCCGGAACTGGAAAAGGCCGCGGCCACCGCGCTGACGCTGGAGGATGACGAGCTGTGCAACTGGGCACCGGGGCTGTCGCTGCTGTCGATGCAGCATGAGGTGCAGTACAGCCGCATCTATCGTTCTTAATTATTGAATTGTCGAAATCGTTTATATCGTTTTCGTTCCAACACGACCAAGAGATCAAGAGACCAACCATGAGCAACTCCACTTCCAATCCGCTGCGCGTGGGCATCGGCGGCCCGGTCGGTTCCGGCAAGACGGCGCTGTGCGAAATGCTGTGCAAGCGCATGCGCGACCATTACGACATGGCCGTCATCACCAATGACATCTACACCAAGGAAGACATGGAAATCCTGCTGCGCGCCGATGCGTTGCCGGCAGAACGCCTGATGGGTGTGGAAACCGGCGGCTGCCCGCACACCGCCATCCGCGAGGACGCCTCCATCAACCTGGAAGCCATCGCCCGCATGAGCGCCGATTTCCCGGACCTGGACCTGATCCTGGTGGAGTCCGGCGGCGACAACCTGGCCGCTACCTTCAGCCCGGAACTGTCGGACCTGACCATCTACGTGATCGACGTGGCCGGCGGCGAAAAGATCCCGCGCAAGGGCGGCCCCGGCATCACCCGCTCGGACCTGCTCATCATCAACAAGACCGACCTGGCTCCCTATGTGGGCGCAAATCTGGATATCATGGCGGCCGATGCCAAGCGCATGCGCGGTGACCGCCCCTTCGTGTTCACCAACCTGCGCAGTGGCGACGGGGTGGAGAAGGTCATCGAATACATCCGCAAGCAGGGCTTGCTGGACGAGAAGCCGAAGAACTGAACCTGAACCCTGTCATTTCACCGATCAAGAATCTGCCGTATCAGCCCAAGGAGAAAACATGTTGACCCTCTCGACCAAGACCCGCGCCCGCCTGGGCGTTCTGGCCGTCACCGCACTGGCGGCCGGCACTGCCCTGGCGCATCCCGGCCATCCGGGTTCCACCATGGAGGCCTCGGCCAGCATGGCGGCCGGCTTCGCCCACCCGTTCTCGGGCATCGACCACCTGCTGGCCATGCTGGCCGTGGGCCTGTGGGCGGCACAGAACAAGCAGCGCGCCCTGTGGGTGCTGCCGCTGGCCTTCCCGCTGATGATGGTGGCAGGTGCGCTGCTGGCCTTCGCCGGCCTGCAGATGCCGGCCGTGGAAACCGGTATCGCCGCCTCGGTGGCCGTGCTGGGCCTGCTGATCGCCTTCGCCGTGCGCCTGCCGCTGTGGGGCAGCACGCTGGTGGTGTCGGTCTTCGCGATGTTCCATGGCTACGCGCACGGCGCTGAACTGCCGCACGGCAGCTCGGCCGCCCTGTACGGTGCCGGCTTCATCGCCGCCACCGCACTGCTGCATGCCGCCGGCCTGGGCATCGGCCTGGTCGCGGGCAAGCAGACGGCTGACCGCGTGGTGCGCATCGGCGGCGTCGGTATCGCCGCCGTGGGTGCTTACCTGCTGGCTGCCTGAAGCAACTCGCCCGCTTCGGCGGGTTGTTCCTGACCTGGAGACTGGCCGCCGCGCGCGGCCAGCCAGGCGTCCAGCACGGCCTCGCTGCCCTTGGGGAAATGCAGGCCGAGCTTGGAGCGCCGCCACAGGATGTCGGCCGCATTGGTGGCCCATTCGTGGCGCAACAAGTAGTCCACCTCGGCGGCATAGAGCCCGCCCAGGATTTCTTCTCCCATCTCTTCCAAGTTCTTTCTTCCTTCCAGCAGCGCGTGCGTGCGGCTGCCATAGGCGCGTGCATAGCGTTGCAACAATGCGGCGGGCAGCCACGGATACTGCTGCTGCAAGCCCTGCACGTAGTGATCGAACTGGCGCACCGAGCGGTTCGACGGCTGCGCACCATACAGGTCGCCACCCGGCAGGCAGCCGTGTTCTGTCCAGGCACCGCGCTGGTTGCCCAGCACCGGCGCGATCATGTCCACCGCTTCCTCGGCCAGCTTGCGGAAGGTGGTGATCTTGCCGCCGAAGATGGAGAGCAGCGGGGCGCCTTGCGTGTTCAGGTCGAGCTGGTAGTCGCGCGTGACGGCCGAGGCATCGGCGGCGGCATCTTCCAGCAGCGGGCGTACGCCTGAATAGGACCACACCACGTCGGCCGGCGTAATGGGCTTCTCGAAATAGCGATTGGCGAGCTGGCAGAGGTAAGCCGTCTCATCCTCGGAGATGGCCACGTCTTCCACCCGGCCCTGGTACTCGATATCGGTGGTACCGATGAGCGTGAAGTCCTGCTCGTAGGGAATGGCGAAGACGATGCGGCCATCCGGGTTCTGGAAGATGTAGGCGTGATCGTGTTCGAACAGGCGCGGCACCACGATGTGGCTACCCTTGACCAGGCGCACCGACTTGCTCGAATGCACGTGGGCTGCACCGCCCAGGAACTGCGCCACCCACGGGCCGGCGGCGTTGACCACGCAGCGTGCACGCACTTGCATGGCATGGCCGTCCTCACGGCGCAGCACCGCTTGCCAGCCGTTGTCCTGGCGGGTCAGGGATTCACAGCGGGTGCGGGTCATGATGTGCGCGCCTTTTTCGGCGGCATCCATGGCGTTCAACACCACCAGCCGGGCATCGTCGACCCAGCCATCGGAATAGACGAAGCCACGCGTGAACTGCGCTTTCAATGGCGCACCCGAGGCGTGACGGCGCAGGTCCAGCGCACGCGAACCGGGCAACAGTTCACGCCGCGCCAGGTGATCGTAGAGGAACATGCCCAAACGGATCAGCCAGGCCGGACGCTGCCCCTGGTCATGCGGCATCACGAAGCGCAGCGGCCACATGATGTGCGGGGCGCTGCGCAAGAGTACCTCGCGTTCGATCAATGCCTTGCGCACCAGCCCGAACTCATAATGTTCCAGGTAGCGCAGGCCACCGTGAATGAGCTTGCTGGAGGACGACGAAGTATGCTGCGCCAGGTCGTGCTGCTCGCACAGCGCCACCGACAAGCCGCGCCCGGCCGCATCGCGCGCGATGCCGGCGCCGTTGATGCCGCCGCCGACTACCAGCACATCGTACTGCGGGGGATAGGTGATGCCTTCCATGCCACGTGCTTTCATGCTGGCTCCCGGTCAGAGAATGCGCTTGCGGATTTGCGTGACCACCACTTCGGTCACGATCACGATGGCGAAGATCGAGACCAGGACCGTCGCCACGCGCGGCCACTGGAACAGGTTCAAGGCGGTATCGAGCACCATGCCCACGCCGCCGGCACCGACGATGCCCAGCACGGCCGATTCACGCACGTTGATGTCCCAGCGCAGCAGCACGATGGACATGAAGGCGGGCTTCAGTTGCGGCCAGTAGCCATACCAGATCTCGGAGAACTTGCTCGCGCCCGACGCCTGCAGGGCTTCGATGGGGCCGCGCGGCATCTGTTCGATGGTCTCGCCGGCCATCTTGCCGACGAAGCCGATGGAGCGGAAGGCGATGGCCAGGGTGCCTGCCAGCGGGCCGGGTCCGAAGATGGCCAGGAACAGCAGTGCCCACACCAGCGAATTGACCGAGCGGCTGGCCACCAGCACGATGCGGGCGAACAGGTTCAGGCCGCGATGGCGGGTCAGGTTGGGCGCCACCAGCAGGCCGAAGGGGATGGCCAGCACGATGGAGAGCAGGGTACCGAGGGTGGCGATGTGCAGGGTCTCGACCAGGCCGGCCTTCACGTCGCTGCTGAAGTAGGCCCAGTCGATGGGCCACATGCGGGCGAGCATGTCGCTCATCTGCTCGGGCGCATCGTAGAGGAACTCGGGGATGATCTCGATGTAGCGCAGCGATTGCACCACGGCCAGGGCGATGACCAGCCACACGGTGAAGCGCAGGATGCGCTGCATGGGCGTATGGCGCTGCCATTCGCGCTCGGCCGGGTTGAGCGCGGCAGCGGGGCGGGGGAGGACGGTATCAGACATTGAAGACCTTCTTGACCGAATTGGCCAGCAATTCGCCGACGACGATGATGGTGATGATGGTGACCAGGATGGTGAGCACGAAGTCGTAGTCGAAGCGCTGGAAGGCGGAGAACAGCACGCCGCCCACGCCGCCCGCACCGACGATGCCGACCATGGTCGAGTTGCGCAGGTTGGAATCGAGCTGGTAGGTCGAGAAACCGACGAAGCGCGACATCACCTGCGGCAGCACACCGAAGAGAATGACGTTCATGAAAGAGGCACCGGTGGCGCGGATGGCCTCGACCTGCTTGATGGAGATCTCTTCAATGGCTTCGGCAAAGAGCTTGCCGATGAAACCGATGGACGCCACGATCAGCGCCAGCACACCGGCCAGTGCGCCAAAGCCCACGGCCTTGACGAACAGGATGGCCACGATCACCGGATGCAGCGAGCGGCACACCGACACCAGCGCGCGTGCAGGCCAGGAGATCCACGAGGGCATCAGGTTGCGTGCGCCCATGAGGCCGATGGGCAGCGAGAAGAGGATGCCGAACAGCGACGCCAGCACGGCGATCTGCAGGGTCTCCTTGATGCCGCCCCAGAGGATGTCGCCCTTGGAGAGGTCGGGCGGGAACATGCGGCCCAGGAACTTGGCGCCGTTTCCGAGACCGGACGAGAAGCGCTCCCAGGAGAAACCCAGTTGCGTGGCGGCATAGATCGCATACAGGGCGATGAGCCAGATCACCACGCGGGTGGCCAGCTGCGGCTTGAAGGCCAGGCTCACGCGGGGCGTGGAGGAAGTCGTGGAAGTCGTCATGCCAGCCAATCCTCGCCGCCGTAGATCTGTTTGAGGAAGTCATCCGACAGGTTCTCGGCATTGCCGTCGTAGACCACGTGGCCGCCGGACATGCCGATGATGCGGTCGGCATAGCGCTTGGCCAGCTCCACGTCGTGGATGTTGACGATGACCGGGATCTTCTGGGCGCGGCCCTGTTCCTTGAGCAGCGAGATGATCTCGAAGGAGGTCTTGGGGTCGAGCGAAGAAGTCGGTTCATCGGCCAGCAGCAGGCGCGGGCGCTGCATCAGGGCGCGGGCGATGCCCACGCGCTGGCGCTGGCCGCCCGACAGCGCATCGGCACGCTGGTTGGCGAAGTTGCCCAGGCCCACGGTGTCCAGCAGCTCGAAGGCGTGCGCGATGTCTTCCTTGGCGAAGTTGCGGCGCCAGGCGGTGAAGGCATTGACGTAACCCAGTCTTCCGCACAACAGGTTCTCCATGACGGAAAGGCGTTCCACCAGGTTGTATTCCTGGAACACCATGCCGATGTGGCGGCGCTGTTCGCGCAGGGCGCGGCCACGCAGTTCGGCCAGGTTCACGCGCTTGCCTTCGCCCTCGAACCAGATCGCGCCACGGCTGGGATCGACCAGGCGGTTGATGCAGCGGATCAGGGTGGACTTGCCGGTGCCGGACGGGCCGATGATGGCGATCAGCCCGGCGTCGCCAATCTTCAGGTCGATGCCTTTGAGGATGGGATGACCGGGCTTGTATTCCTTGACCAGGCCCTGGATTTCGATGGCGTGTGACATGGGAGGCGCTTTCTCTGGTGATGTTTCTGGTGTTGCGCGGCAGCTCGCGGGATGCGAAGGGCCGCAACCCCTGCCGTAGAGCAGGGGCCGTGTTGCTGGTGCGTGATTGGATCCTGGTGCGGCATCCGGACCGGGACGGCCGCGGATGCCTGCTGGCGATGTTTACTTCTTGCCGGCGTTCTGCTTGTCGTAGGCGGCGCGGTTGAAGGATTCACCGGCGGACTGGGCGACGAAGCGCACCATCTCGAAGTCCTTCTTGTAGTTGATCGGGTAGAAGCGATCGGAACCGGCGAAGGCCTTCTTGAGCTCATCGGTGAAACGATAGTCGTAGAAGCACTTGAGCATCTTGTCGCGGAAGTTCGGCTCCAGGTCATGCGCATAGGCGAAGTCCTGGGTCGGGAATTTCTCGCTGTGCCAGATGACGCGGAAGTTCTCGGCCTTGATGACGCCACGTTCCACCATGCGGTCAAACACGTCGGAGGCGACGGCGGCAGCATCGTAGTCGCCCGAGTTCACGCCCAGGATGGACTGGTCATGCTTGCCGGAGAAGATGACCTTGTAGTCCTTGTCCGGGGTCACGCCCAGCTTGGGGAACAAGGCCATCGGGGCCATGTGGCCGGAGTTCGACGAAGGCGCGGTGTGGGCGACCTTCTTGCCCTTGAGGTCGGTCATCTTCTGGATCGGGCTATCCTTGCGCACGATCACGTTGAGGGTATAACCCTGATAACCCTTCGCATCACCAATGACGGCAAACGGCACGGCACCGGCGATGTTGACGGCGAAGTTGGTCGGTCCCGGCGAGAAGCCGCCGACGTGCAGGCGGCCCGAGCGCATGGCTTCGATCTCAGCGGCGTTGGATTGCACCTGGAAGAAGACCACCTTCTTGGCGGTACATTGCGACAGGTAGTCGGTGAAGGGCTTGAAGATCTTGTCGTAGACGGCCGGATCTTCCACCGGGGTGAAGGTGAAGACCAGGGTATTGGGGTTCTTCAGCTTCTTGGGATCGGTGGGGGTGTCGGCGGTCAGGTCGTGATTGGCGTCGCAGTATTGCTGGTCGAGGTCGCCGCGATTGCTGCAGGTGTCCTGGGCGAAGGCGATGGCCGGAGCGGCCAGGGCGAGTGCCAACAGGGTCTTGATCAGACGTGGGGTCATGCTGTCTCCTGGAGATGGTTTTGGTCTTGGTGCCGGTCGCGACGGCGGTGTTGTTCGTAGCGTGGCCGGCGATGTGCGGGAGTGTAGGCGAGCGCAGCGCCTTTTGCCATGGGGCGATGCCGCTGATGAGGGGGTTTCCTGTCAGCTGCCTTTCCAGTGGCTTTCAATCTGCTTTCAAAGCGTGGGGAGCCGGGGCTCGCGCCCCGCGTGGATTGGCGGTATAAAGGCGGCTGCACAACGATAACGACACGGGAGATCATGCATATCCTGCTGGTAGAGGATGACATCGACATGTCGCGCGCCCTGGTGCGCGCGCTGGAGCGGCGCGGCTTCCAGGTGACGCATTGCGGCGATGGCATCAGTGCGCTCTCGCACATCAAGGATGGGATCGGCGACCTGGTCGTGCTCGATCTCAATATTCCCGGGCTGGACGGGCTGCACCTGTTGCAGCGCATACGCTCGCAGGACATCGGTACGCCGGTGATCGTGCTGACGGCACGCGGTGCGGTCGGGGATCGGGTCGTGGGGTTGAATGCCGGGGCGGATGACTACCTGGCCAAGCCCTTCGACCTGGATGAGCTCGATGCGCGCATCCGTGCGCTGCTGCGGCGGCGGACCAATGCCGATGATGGCGGTCAGCGCTGCGGGCGCTTGCGCTTTGATCGTGCCTCGGGTGCTTTCTATTGCGATGATGAGCCGCTGGAATTGACGCCGCGCGAGCATACGCTGCTCAAGGCATTGATCGCCAAGCCGGGACATGCGGTGACCAAGGAGAAATTGTTCCGGCTGGTTTTCCCGATGGAAGAGAATACGCAACTTGAAGCCATCGAAGTGGTGGTGCACCGGGTGCGCAAGAAACTCATGGAGACCGGTGCGGAAATCATGACCCTGCGCGGACTGGGGTATCTGCTGCGGGATCGGCAGCAGCAGGGTGGCGAGGGCTGAGGACGTGGCACATCTGTTTTCGCGGCGCCGCTCGGTGCGCGCCTATTTGCTGGCGTGGATCATTTCACCGATTGCGCTGTTCATCGTCATCGATTCCTTCTCTCTTTATCGCAATACGCTGGAATCGGTCAATACCGCTTACGACCGCATGCTGATTGCGTCGGTGCATTCGATCGGCGATCTGCTGCGCATCGAGAATGGCGAGCTCAAGGCATCGCTGCCTTATGCTGCGCTGGAAATCTACGAGGCCGATTACTCGAGCCGAATGATCTATCGCATCAACGGCCTGGACGGCAAGTTCTTCGAGGGCGATCAGGATCTCCCTTCCTACAAGGGGAAGGCGGACAAGGAAGCCATCTACCCGGCCTTGGCGCATATCTACGAAGATACCTACAACGGCGTGCCGGTCCGGGTGGCTGCGCTGTTCCAGCCGGTGGTGACCAATGATCCGCGCGGCGCGGCACTGGTGCAGGTGGCCGAGACGATGGAGAACCGCAGTGCGCTGGCACGCAAGATTTTCTGGGAGACGCTGATCCGGCAGGCGGCCTTGCTGGTGGTGATCGTGTCGGTGACCTTGTATGTGGTGCGGCGTGCGCTGCAACCGGTGGATGCCTTGCGGCGGCAACTTGATGAGCGGCCGGCCGATGATCTCTCGCCGGTGGCACCGCCGATGGCACCACGTGAATTGCAGCCGTTCATCGATGCATTGAATCAGCTGATGGCGCGCTTGCGCCGGCTGCTGGATCATCAGCAACGCTTCGTGGCCAATGCCTCGCATCAGTTGCGCACGCCATTGGCCGTGCTGAAAACCCAGTTGCAGTCGGGCTTGCGCGGCGATGCACCGGCACCGGTGATCTGGCAGGAGATGTCAGGCACCGTCGAGCGGGCCACAACGCTGGCCAATCAATTGCTGTCGCTGGCCAAGGTGGAGCAGATACGTGGACGGGGTGCGCAGGAGGTGTGTGACCTGGGGATGCTGGCGCGCGAGACGGCGGTGGACTTGTCACCGCTGATTGCGGAGAAGGACCTGGACTTCGAGCTGGAGGGAGAGAAGATTCTGGTGATGGGTCATCCGTGGATGATCGGGGAGCTCATTTCCAACCTGCTGCATAACGCGATCCGGCATACGCCTGTGCAAGGACGGCTGGGCATTCGCATCAGTGCACGGGAGGATGTCGCCGAGCTGCTGATCTGGGATAGCGGAGAGGGGATCGATGACCAGGCGATGGAGAATGTGTTCAAGGCATTTTCTTCCAATGTCTCATCTGCGGGGGGCTTGGGCCTGACCATCTGTGGAGAGATCGTTGATTCGATGCAGGCGACCATCAGCTTGCGCAATCGGATCAGCAAGGAGGGGGCGGTTGAAGGCTTGAATGCGCTGGTGCATTTCAGATCTGTTGCCGGGTGAGCGTTGAATCGCAAGAATGTCGGGGGTGTGGAAAACTTAGGTTTTTGTTTGGCCTGTTCTTCATTCCGCGCAGAATGGAATAGGCTCATGGAATGGCTGTTTATAAGTTTTTGCTCCCTGTTTTCAGTTAGTTCAGGCTGTGGACAAAGTAGCTTGAACCGCATCCCTGGCGGCATTGGGGATAAGTTGCTTAGTTTTCCACCGTGATCTTGTCATCATCCATTGATTAGAAAAGCCGGCTTTGCCGGCTTTTCTTTTGGTGTTCATGTTTTTGCTGGATGATCCCACGAACTTAGAAAATGATCCGCCACTTTGTTCTACGAAATGATGAGGTTGACCTGAGAAAGGCAGGACTCACTCCTCAGGATTGCTGTGGACAAATCATCCACGGCCAGTCACGTCCAGTTCTGCAGGAGTTGGACCTGTGGAAAACATAAGTCGGCTTTTCTTGTTGATGGACTGTGGAAAAGACAAAGCACGCCCGGTGTTGGGCGGTTCGGAGGCGATATGAAGAAGGGGGGTGGATCGCCCGATACCCGGACGATGCGCTGAGAGCGCTTGTGGAAAAGATGAAGCAGTACGCCGTTTTGTGAGTGCGGGGGACAGAACCGGAGTCACGCCAAGCCATCTTCACGAATATCCTGGCGCGAATCATGGCATCCAGGCCGCGATGACAGCACGCGAACCTCCGGTCACAACGGAATTTACTGCGCCCGCAGCCTGATTAAAAACCGAACGCGCAAAGCAAAAACCCTCGCTACTTTCGTAACGAGGGTTCTTGGGGATAACAAGCCTGACGATGACCTACTTTCACACTGGTTGCAGCACTATCATCGGCGCGAAGTCGTTTCACGGTCCTGTTCGGGATGGGAAGGGGTGGTACCAACTTGCTATAGTCATCAGGCATAACTT
>NZ_VSWE01000026.1:0-55520 GCF_009668275.1 Herbaspirillum sp. CAH-3
GCGTGGGGGCTGCTGCCGCCCCCTTGCCGGCAGCAGCCCCCACGCCACCGGCGCCTGCAGCGGCTGACGCTGCGCCACCTCAGGCCGCACCGGCGATGGCCCGGCGCGAATCCGACGGACCGGGATTGACGGTCGTGTTGCGCCAGGTGCAGACGGTGTTTGCGCAGCAGGGCGCTTCCAACCTGGTGGCGGTGGATACCGAGGCGGGGAAGATCACCTTGAAAGAGGGCGCGTTCCGTCGCGGCAGTGCTTGCGTGGAGCCGGAAGCGCGGGCCGCGTTTGCACAGGTCGAGGAGCGCATTGCGGAGTATTTGCAGCAGCATCCGGCGGGCCGCATCTATGTGGAAGGCCACACGGATGACAAGCCGGTGAAGGCACCGGTGACCGATGTGCGTGCGTATTGCACGGTCTACGACGACAACTTCACGCTGTCGGCCGCGCGTGCGCGCGAGGCGCGTTTGCTGCTGATCGGACGCAGTGCGCCGGAAGCAGCGCGCCGCGTGATCGTGGCGGGGTATGGGGATTCGCAACCGCTACCGGGGTTGGCTGCCAGTGATGAACGCAACCGGCGGGTTGAGGTGCGGTTCGTCAATGGGGGGGAGAGGAATTGAGCGGAGGTCGTGACGTTGCGCACGTTGCGATCAGCTCGGTTTTGTTTTTCTGTTTTTGTGTTATCAGCTGGCGTGATGGGTTGCGTTGATTCAAGCCTGCGAAAGTGATGACAGTGAATCCAGGCGGGCACAATCCCATCGGCCATCAAGGGCTGCTTGATAGAGCATGCCGAGGGTGATGGGTGGCCTGTCGTAGGAAGCCCGCTTTTTCTTCGAGATCATGAGCAGGAAAATCTCGAGCGGGCTGAAGCCTTCGACGACAAAATAATGATCGAAATTGTAGTCGCCGCAGTCGATGGAGAATTCTTCGAAGAAATGCTCCATGAAATCATCTGCATCATCGCCGGTAACATCCAGATCGTCGTTAAGTTGAGTATCGCGAGTCAGTAGTTTTTTAGGACTCGTGCAGTTTTCCTTGCGTACCCAAGCTTCCAGTTTTTCCCAGGTGATATCCCGCATTAAAAGATCCTGTCTTCCGGTTTGACCCGGCGATTATAGTTCGCGACAGAACGGCTTGTGATCGACGCGACGTTATAGGCCAAGACCGCCCACCCAACCATGGGTACTGCACGCCCCACAAATTTGCCGATATTTTTTGTCATCAGAATCCGCAGTGTTTTGAGGCTTTCGTTGGTCACCGTTGGGAGGATCTTTCTCTTCAAATCATAGTTGAGGTACCTGCGCCCCATGATTGAGGCTAACGAAGTGCCTTTGGTGGCACCCTTAGGCTTGGCTCTGGTGGGAATCCAATTTTGACCGGCAAGAACTGCGGCAGCAGCACTGACGTCGTCTGCGCCAAACTCTTTGCACGTTTCATCGATGAAGACGTAGAAGAGCAGCTCGTTAGGGGAAAGTTTGGTGTGCAGGCCAAAGCTGTAGGTGTTGTCCATGATTGTAGTCTTCGCGTGTTGAGGGGAGGGATTACTCATCAAACCGCGATCTGACTGGGTGCTAAGTGCTGAGTTCTAAAACCTGCATCAAGAGGCAGGCGAGTAACTTTAGCCACGATCTGGCGCATTGTGCTGGCTCTTTGGGATGACTGGAGGATGGATTCAGTTGCCGGATGCGATGCCGACAACGAATCAGTTTGCAGCATGCGACATGGGCGAGGATTTAGGCCGCAAAAGTAGCAAGCCCGAGTAAGCCAATGAATATTGGCGTTTTCTTGTACTTGCTGGCCCGGGAGCTGAAATGACAGAAAGAACCAGATGAGTTGCTGCAGGAGATTGAAGACGAGATAGATTGGCCTCCAGGGATTGTTTAACGATCTCAAAACGATGAGATGAGACTAAAGCGGGTATTGTGGCAAGCGATTCTGTAATAAGCTAACCAACAGCTGCCCCTTTTTCAAAATGAGGAAGAGATATTTTTTTGGGGGTAATAGAATCTCAGTGGCTTGTTTAGCGGGGAGCAGGCAGGAGTGGACACTTCGGTCTGAAATGAAGATGCCGATCGGTGATAGCTTGCGCCTGTGTTCAGAAGGCAATGAATCGCTGAAACCAGAATTTCCAAGATGTCGGAGGCGGAGATGAAGGGAATCAGCTCCTGTTGGTCAAGCAATAGCTGCAATCTCCGAGATTACTAGTCGCACACTCTGCAAGCGAAGATGAGTTGATTGATTCGCTGCATTGAATTCTGCGGGAGCTACATGGGACCCTAGCCGACGTCGCGTTGGTAGCGCATGGACGACAGTGTTGTCGGAATATTCCTTATAGATAAGCATCTTGTAATCCTTTTCATCGAGCGGCCAGGCAGATGTAGATGCCGAGGTTGCCACGAGTGCAGCGGCAAGAATGACCTTCGTCATTAGGTGATCGATACCGGACGCTGATCCAACGCGCCGCACGGCGCTAGTTTCAAAATTATAGTAACTTATAGTTACTAAAGATAACCAATTAGCCCTACAGTATTACTTTGCGAATTAGTAGCGTCAGGGAATGGACTCTTCAAACGAAAATTGGGGGGGCAATTCAGCGAGCGCTTGAAGCGGGAGTTCAAGCGCGTTTTCCTGCCTTTGACGAGCCCGATGAGCATCGTAGTGTTCAACAAGCGCTATCCAGATAAAAAAGCTTGCCGCACTCACAGCGGAAATGGCTGAGATGGAATGCAGTGCTAACGCTGGAGAAATTACTTGCTCTGGCTGACTGACTGGTTTGAGGTTTCACCTTAATGGTCACGCTTTGCTATTGGAAGCCGCTGAGAGGGGCGGACAAATGAAATTGCTGCAGTAAGTACTGACAAATCTCGGCCAGAGTTAGCGTTATCTTTGATATGTTGACCCGACTTTCCAAGAGTAATTTGAAACTGGCGGAAAGTTTGGTCCGCAGTTTGATTGATCAACAACCGTACTGACCAAGGTTTCGGCTTAATAACATCTGTGTGAGATCGTTTTAATTCGCTGATTTCTTACGCGTAATGGGGCGCTATAAATCAGAAATGTTTAAAGAAAGGGAGTGAGGATGGTAGGGGATAAAGTGGCGGATATCGTTGTTAGATATGATGGGCTCACTGCCGATGAAGGGCGTCTAGACTTGTATGAGGCTTCGGAGTCTTTGGAGGGATTGACTCGGATAATTAATGTGGTCGTGCATGCTTATGTAAATAATAACGAGGTGCGTGAGAGACTGAATTCACCTGTGGGGGCCGAAACATATTTCACGGGGGCGAAAAAGGGGTGTTTTGAGACGAGCTTGGAAGTCTCGTTTGGAGAAGATGCCGTTAATAGAATAAAGCCTAGCGTCATCGTCCCGAATTTTTGGGATTATCTGACTTGTTCGGTTGCCGCTGCCGTCGGCCGTGACCATGAGCCATGGTCCCCAATGGTTAGAAAAATTCTTGCAAAGGAAGACGCTGTTTTTGAGCAAATAGCGGAGGAGATTGAAGGTCCTTTGCAAAAGCTCCACCGTCCAATTAAAACTAAGGGGGCTGAACTAATTACTTTTGCGAGGCCAAAGGCTGGGGATATATTTTCGCTTGATAGGCATACGCTTAGTTATGTCAGCGTCCTAGAGCAAGCGGATGTACTGGAGAATTGGACTGGCAACGTTACCAAATACAATTCACTTTCTGGCGTGGGACGAATGTATGTCGACCAGATGGGGCATACATTGCCGTTCAAAATAACTAGATTCAAAGAAAACGAGATAGCTCATAAGGCTGCGGCTGCTTCGCTTTTGGAGCGAGTTAATGAAGAAGGTGGGAAGCGAAAGATAGTCGGCTTTGCTGTCCGTAATTCTTTGGGCAACATTAAGAAAATTATCGTCCAAGAGATAAATCAATTCTTCTGAAAATGGCTGATCAAATATATTGCGCCGACATCCATGCGCCTTTCGTTGATCAATGTTTGACCATGACTGAGTGGTCTACATTCTGGACTGCCGCCGGAGTGCTGATGGCAGTTGCCGTGGCGCTAGGAGGCGGGTGGAAATTGTGGTGGGAGCTTAGTCAGCTTCGAAATCAGCGTGAGAAACAGATTGAGCAGCAAGAAGAAGAGGCTTCACTGCGTCGTACTGAATTTTTTTTGGCTCAACATAGGCGCCTGTTTGATGATCCCAATCTCTACGCAGTTCTGTGCCATCTTGACGGTGATGACGAAAAATTGGCTGCTTCAACAATGTGGGATCCCAAGAGGAAATTCCTGGCTTTTGTTGAGGAAATTGCGTTGCTTGTGAATTCACAAAAGCTTAACCGTGAAACTGCATTCTATATGTTTGGATATTACGCACGATGCGCAAGATATGGCTCCAACTTCAACGTGGGGATTGAGACTGCGGAGGCTCACTGGTGGGTCTTCCAGAAGTTTGTTCTTGATTATGAGGAATACACTAAAACGGAGCCGGAAAAGAAAAAGGCGCCGCTGACGATGTAATATAAAGCCAATTCCGGATCGGCTGCAGTCGGTGGGTAAGAAGAGCACACCAACAGGTACTCTTCTTACCTTTTATTTTATTAACCGTAAAGTGTTGGCGTTTTTTTTTGTGGGCTCCACATCCCCACTTACCCCGCCTTTGAGTAAGTTCAGCATCAACCCGAAGGTTAATGCATCGATCTCTTCTTCGGGAATTAAAAGTTCAGCTGCGACCTTTGATTTTGTAAGGCCTTCTGCTCGAAGAGTTGAAAACACCTTCTCCAAGATTATAGATTTCTCGTGAGATGCCCCCTCAGGTTCGCTTGTTCGATAACCCGCTTCGGCAAGTTGAATACATAGAGTTCGATATGTCCAATCGGTAGTGAGGCCCAGTGAGTGGAGACGATAGTTAAGAGCTGCAGCCGAAACGGTCCAGTATTTTTTATACTTGACCAGCAACGGAAGAGTTGCAAGTTTTGGGCTATTTGCTAGAACACTCTTGCGTGGCATTAAAAATGCTGAAGCAAAGGCATTCGCCTCTCTCTCAAGTTCGGGGCCTTGCGATAGCCCATGGCGATGCAGGACCAAGTGCCCTAGTTCATGTGCCGCATCAAAACGGCAGTGCTCTGCTGATTTGAAGGTATTTAAAAATATAAAGGGCTTCCCCCCGTACCACATTGAAAACGCATCGACCTCCTTAGCATCAATAGCTAAAGAGTAGACTCTTATGCCTTTCGACTCTAAGAGCATGACCATGTTCTTTACTGGCAGCTCGCCAAGCCCCCAGTGCGAGCGTAAAGCTTCGGCCGCGGCTTCCGGATGATGTGCAGTCTGAGCGGTAGGGAATGGAATATTTTCTTCGTATTTTTCTTGCGCTTGGAGAGTTGTTAAAGAATCAGGATCTCGCCCGAGATCGGGGAGATCTTGTGCTGGGAGATTGAATCGCTCTTCGATCCATTCGTCAAGCAAGAGCGCAATTGACCCCGCTCCAAGAGCGGAATCACGTTGGCGCGCGCTCATTTTTGACATTGATCGGAAGCTGGCGATGTCTGGCGACAATTCGTCTGGATCCGGTCCAAAGAAGAACGCAACAGGAAAGCCCAGGGCTTCAGCGATTCGCTTCAAAGTTGCCGATTCAGGTTCTTGTTCGCCTTTTTCATATGCAGAAACGGAACGCTCACTGACTCCAATGCTTTCAGAAAGCTCCCTTTTCCGCATGCCGCGCCGACGTCGCGCAAGGGAAAAGCGTGCGGAATTAAACATTATTACTAAGCTGACTTTCTAGAAATTTCGATATTTAGATCTGGTTGCTGTGGAGGTGTAACGATGATGTTGTCATCGTCTAGGTCAATTGCGCCGAGTAAGATTCTCTCCGACCATGAATTGATCTTGCCGTCATCCCCAATCTCATTGGGCCTTGAAAGCTCGACATCAATTTTTCCGGCTTTAATATGATGGAGCAATATCCATGTGCCGATATTGTTGTCATCGATAGACTCTACTGGAATCAAATCGGCGAACATGTCGATTTGACGATTCGTTGCCACAGCATCGACCGTATGGCGGCCTTTGGGACTCTTGTTTGAGGGGGTCAGGCGAGGATTTCCTGTCCCGTCATCACCTGATGCTACAGCGATGGCGACATTTAATTCTGCGCGGACAGTCAATTCATAATTGCCGTCATCGGACTTGTGCCATCCTTGAGGAACTAGCAAATCACGCAATGCGGCAACTGTTTCTGCTGACATCACCTGGTAGCGATATAGCCGAGGATGATGTGCGGTTAGGCGTACACGATAAAGATTGGCTTGTCTCAAAGCTTCTTCAATAATGCTTCGAGTAAGACCTATTTCGGCCAGCCGTGTATCAACATCGTGTGGGCTTTCAATCACTTGGGTCGAATTCACTTCAGATTCCTCCATGCGCGATGACTTCCGATAATTCTACCTCAAATGAGGTTTTGAAACCGGAAGTTTGAAGTGTCGCGGCGAAATTCCAGCTATTACCGAATTGCCCGTTGATTGTTGTGAAGGAGTTTCTGCTTTTTGGGCTGCTTGGAATCGACCGGATTCGATCATTTTCAGTCCCAGAAATGAAAAACGCCAACCGGTAAGGGCTGGCGTTTTTGCTTGGGACATTCTTGGTGGCCCGGGGCGGAATCGAACCACCGACACAAGGATTTTCAATCCTCTGCTCTACCAACTGAGCTACCAGGCCAAGACGGTCAAGTATAGACACTTTAAAAAATTATGCAAGTCCTTTTTGAAAAATAGTTTTCGCCACCCCGTTTATAATCGCCAGCATGACTACCCAAGCACACACCCATACTTCTTCGCCGGCCGCGGCTGGCACTGACATCTGCATCGTCGGCGACGGCGCGGTCGGCAAGACGGCGGCGCTGGGGCTGGCCCAGGCGGGCTTCAAGGTGACCCTGCTGGCCCCTCCGCCTGCGCCCGCCACGCCCGATCCCGCCAGCTGGGACGTGCGCGTCTATGCCCTCAACCACACCGCGCATCGCCTGCTGTCGTCGGTGCGCGTCTGGGATGCCATGGATGCCGCCCGCATCGCGCCGGTGGACAACATGACCGTACAAGGCGATGGCCTGCCCGAGAAAGCCCGCCCCGGCCTGCTTTCCTTCGACGCCTACGCCGCCCGCACCGATGCCCTGGCCTGGATCGTCGAGGACCGCAACCTCGACCAGGCGCTCGACGCCGCCCTGCGCTTCGCCCCCAACGTGCGCGTGCTGCACGGCCGCGCCACCGCGCTGGCGGTGGCCGGTGAAACTGCCACCTTGACGCTGGAATCCGGCCAGTCGCTGTCGGCCGCGCTGGTGGTCGGTGCCGACGGCGCCAACTCCTGGGTGCGCGGCCAGTGCGACATCGGCCTCGATTACCGCGCCTACGGCCAGAACGCCATCGTCACCAATTTCTCCTGCGAGCTGCCCCATCGCGGCGTGGCCTACCAGTGGTTCAGCCCGACCGAAGGGGTGATCGCCCTGCTGCCGCTGCCGGGCAACCGCGTCTCGCTGGTCTGGTCCGCGCCCCAGGCGCTGGCCGATCAATTGCTGCAGCTGCCCTTGTCGGCCCTGGCCGAGCGCCTGGCCCAGTGGGCCAAGCCCGTGCTGGGTACGCTCACGCCGCTGCAGCCCGAAGTGGCCAAGGCCTTCCCGCTGCGCCTGATCAAGCCGCACGCCATGATCGCCCCGCGCGTGGCCCTGATCGGCGACGCCGCCCACGTGGTGCATCCCATGGCCGGCCACGGCATGAACCTGGGCTTCGGCGATGTGGCTGCGTTGATCGACATCCTGGTCAAGCGTGAGCCGCAATACGACTGCGGCGACGAGCGCGTGCTGCGCCGCTATGCCCGCGCCCGCAAGGAAGAAGTGCTGCTGATGCAGATCGCAACCGACGGCCTGCATCGCCTCTTCTCCACCGAGGCCGAGCCGGTGCGCCTGGTGCGCAACCTCGGCATGAGCCTGGTCAACCACCTGCCCATCCTGAAACGCCGCCTCATTGCCCATGCGCTGGGGCAGTAAGGGACGGTGATTTCAGGTAAGGTAGGGCCTCTGGCGAAGCGCGGCCGCTTTCATGGGCGTCTTCGCCAGCACGACACCTTTCCCCGACATTGTTGAAAGACATGTGCGAACCCAGTCCCGGCGCGGCTTTGCGGCCGACGTTCCGAAGATTGGGCGCGCGTTTGATTTGAATCAGGACGAGTATGAAAAATTTTTTGACCGCAGGTGCGAGCTCCTTGCGCCATCTGAGCATGGCAGCCGTGCTGCTGGCTTCCACCGTCGTGGGCGTGAGCGCCCATGCGCAAGCCGAGGCCGCCGACAGCACCGAGGCCACCATCAAGAAGCTCATCGAGCCGCGCCTGGGCAAGGATGCCAAGGTCGATGCCGTCACCAAGACGCCCTATGCCGGCCTCTATGAAATCCAGATCGATGGCGACGTCATCTACACCGATGCCAAGGCCCAGTATCTCTTCATCGGCCGCGTGGTCGATTCGCAGACCTATCGCGACTACACCAAGGAAAAGATCGATTCGCTGAACCAGACGCCGTTCTCGGCCCTGCCGCTGGACAAGGCCATCAAGACCGTCAAGGGCAATGGCAAGCGCGTGATCGCCATCTTCGAGGATCCCAACTGCATCTACTGCAAGCGCCTGCACAAGTCCCTGCAGGAAGTGGACAACATCACCTACTACACCTTCCAGTACAACATCCTCTCGCCGGATTCCATCGTGAAGTCGCGCAACATCTGGTGCGCGCCCAATCCGAGCAAGGCATGGAACGAGTGGATGGTGAGCGGCAAGGAAGCACCGGCTGCTGCCGCCTCCTGCAACGCCCCGCATGAAGAGGTGCTGGCCCTGGGCAAGAAGCTCAAGGTCACCGGCACCCCGACCATCTTCTTTGCCGATGGCTCGCGCATTCCTGGCGCGGTCGATGCCAAGGGACTGGAGCAGAAGCTGTCTTCGCTGAAGTAAGCGGATCAAGAAAAAGGGCGTTCGCATGTCGAGCGCCCTTCGTTCATCTGCCTTAGATTTTCCCCTGCAGGGGATTACTTCCCGGTATGCAATTCCATCATGGCCTGTTCGAACTTGCCCTGCACCAGCAGGGGGATGACGTTCAGGCTCTTGTCCAGCGCCTCGTTGATCAGCGCCTGCTCTTCCTTGCGCGGTCGATGCAGCACGAAGTCGGCCACCGGCTGTTGCAGCCCCAGCGTGCGCGGATGGCCGATGCCCAGGCGCAGGCGCCAGTAATCCTGGGTGCCCAGGGCAGCGGTGATGTCCTTCAAGCCGTTGTGTCCGCCCGAGGAACCGCCTTTCTTGATCTTGGCCGCGCCCGGCGGCAGGTCCAGTTCGTCATGCACCACCAGCACTTCATCCGGATTGATCTTGTAGAAGCGCGCCAGTGCGCCGACCGACTGGCCGGAGCGGTTCATGTAGGTCTGCGGTTCCAGCAGCCAGACTTCGTTGCCGGTGATGCTGGTCTTGCCCGCCAGGGCGTTGAAACGCTGCTCGCGCGCCAGGCGCACCGGACCGGCGAGATTGTCGACCAGCCAGAAGCCGGCGTTGTGGCGGGTTTGTTCGTATTCCGGGCCGGGATTGCCGAGGCCGACGATGAGACGGATGGACATGATGCTAAAGGACGAGAACGCGCTATGCGAAAGCGTCGATTATCCCGGCTTTGCGGCTGCGCGTCCAATCCGCGCGCAGCCATGCAGGGGCCGATGAGGCCCGTGCCAAGGCACTTTGGCCTGTCATCGCACAATGTCAAGATTGGCTTGGCTGCCTGAATTGCGTATCATCCAACGCTTGTTTTTCTTCACTGCATAAACGCTTAACCGCTTATTTGCTCAACTGTTGACTGGGTTTCACCATGCTGCCTTCTATCGAACAACGACTCGCCCTCGAACTGGCCGCCAAGCCGGTTCAGGTCGCTGCCGCCATCGCCTTGCTGGACGAAGGTGCCACCGTTCCCTTCATCGCCCGCTACCGCAAGGAAGTCACCGGCGGCCTGGACGATGTCCAACTGCGTCTGCTGGAAGAACGCCTGCGTTACCTGCGCGAGCTGGAAAGCCGCCGCGCCGCGATCATCGCCTCCATCGAAGAGCAGGGCAAGATGACGCCCGTGCTGCTGGACGCCATCACGCACGCGGAAGACAAGACCCGCCTGGAAGACCTCTACCTGCCCTACAAGCCCAAGCGCCGCACCAAGGCCCAGATCGCCGCCGAAGCCGGCCTGACCGAGCTGGCCGATGCGCTCCTGAATGACCCGGCCCTGAACCCGGAAGAAGAAGCGGCCAAGTTCATCAAGCCCGCCTTCACCACCGACAACGGCGACAACCCCGGCGTGCCCGATACCAAGGCCGCCCTGGATGGCGCGCGCCAGATCCTCATGGAGCGTTTCTCGGAAGATGCCGAGCTGCTGCAAAGCCTGCGCGAATACCTCACCGAGCACGGCGTGGTCGAATCCAAGGTGATCGAGGGCAAGCAGGATGCCGGTGAAAAATTCGCCGACTATTTCGATTACTCCGAGACCTATTCCACCATCCCCTCGCACCGTGCGCTGGCGCTGTTCCGTGGCCGCCGCGAAGAGATGTTGAACGTCATCCTGCGCCTGGATACCGAGGAAGAGAAGCCGAAGTGGGATGCCCCGCACAATCCCTGCGAAGGTCGCATTGCTTCACGTTTCGGTGTGTCCAACAAGGGCCGTCCGGCCGACAAGTGGCTCTCCGACACGGTGCGCTGGGCCTGGCGCGTGAAAGTCTTCATGCACCTCGAAACCGAGCTGATGACCAACCTGCGCGAGAAGGCCGAGGCCGAAGCCATCAACGTCTTCGCCCGCAACCTGAAGGACCTGCTGCTGGCCGCACCGGCCGGCCCGCGTGCCACCATGGGCCTGGACCCGGGCCTGCGTACCGGCGTGAAGGTCGCCATCGTCGACGCCACCGGCAAGGTCGTGGCCACCGATACCATCTATCCGCACCAGCCGCGCAACGATTGGAATGGTTCGCTGCATACCCTGTCGCAACTGGCCGAGAAGCACAATGTCTCGCTGATCTCGATCGGCAACGGTACCGCCTCGCGTGAAACCGACAAGCTGGCCCAGGACCTCATCAAACTGCGTCCGGAACTCAAGCTCACCAAGATCGTGGTGTCCGAAGCGGGCGCATCGGTGTATTCGGCCTCCGAATTCGCCTCCAAGGAATTGCCTGACCTGGACGTGTCGCTGCGTGGTGCGGTCTCGATTGCGCGCCGCCTGCAGGATCCGCTGGCCGAGCTGGTCAAGATCGATCCCAAGTCCATCGGCGTGGGCCAATACCAGCACGACGTGAGCCAGTCGCAATTGGCGCGCTCGCTGGATGCCGTGGTTGAGGACTGCGTGAACGCGGTGGGCGTCGATGTGAACACCGCTTCCGCACCGCTGCTGGCGCGCGTCTCCGGGCTCAACGCCAGCGTGGCGCAGAGCATCGTGTCCTATCGGGATATGAAGGGTATGTTCAATTCCCGCGCCGCGCTGCGCGAGGTGCCGCGCCTGGGCGACAAGACCTTCGAACAAGCCGCCGGCTTCCTGCGCGTGATGAATGGCGAGAACCCGCTGGATGCCTCGGCGGTGCACCCGGAATCCTATCCGCTGGTGGAAAAGATCCTGGCCGACATCAAGAAGGATGTGAAGAGCGTGTTGGGCCAGACCTCGCTGTTGAAGGGCCTGTCGCCGGCCAAGTATGCCGATGAGAAGTTCGGTGTGCCCACCGTCACCGACATCCTGAAGGAGCTCGACAAGCCGGGCCGCGACCCGCGTCCGGAGTTCACCACGGCGACCTTCAAGGAAGGCGTGGAAGAGATCAAGGACCTGCGCGTGGACATGATCCTGGAAGGCGTGGTCACCAACGTGGCGGCCTTCGGTGCCTTCGTCGACATCGGCGTGCACCAGGATGGCCTGGTCCACATCTCGGCGCTGTCCAACAGCTACGTGAAGGATCCGCACACCGTGGTCAAGGCGGGCCAGGTGGTCAAGGTCAAGGTGCTGGAAGTGGACGAGAAGCGCAAGCGCATCGCCCTGACCATGCGCCTGAACGACACCGCGCCAGCCCCGGGCGCGCGCAACGAAC
Source organism: Herbaspirillum sp. CAH-3 (assembly GCF_009668275.1). Taxonomy (NCBI): domain Bacteria; kingdom Pseudomonadati; phylum Pseudomonadota; class Betaproteobacteria; order Burkholderiales; family Oxalobacteraceae; genus Herbaspirillum; species Herbaspirillum sp. CAH-3. Next base: position 12,075 of record NZ_VSWE01000026.1, read on the forward strand.
AGCGCGGTGACCGCACCGATTCGCGCCGCCTGTCGCAACACCAGAACCAGCGCGGCCGTGAGCAGGCACCGGCCAACAATGCGATGGCGGCGGCGTTTGCGAAGTTGCGTGGGTGATGATTGTTTGTGATGTCGAGGGCCGTCTTCCTGGCGCCTTACGATGTCACGAAAAATAAGTAAAAAGAGGCCGGCTCCCTATGGAGCCAGCCTCTTTTTTATTAGTTTTATTGGTTCTATTAGTCTTATTGGTTTTTTGAAGATAAGCCTGCCTTGAAGGGGGCGATTACGCGCTGGTACTGATCCGCGTCTGGCTCACCGACACCGAAATGCTGACCGTCGTCTCGCTGGTCACCAGCGTACCGCCCTGGCCATCCGTATTGCCTTCGCTGCCCGCTCCATCCTCGCCTTCCTGCTTGCCACCCTTGACCTTGTTGATGAAGTCGCCCAGCGCCTTCTGTACCAGGTCATAGGTCTTGTCGATGTTGCTGGCAATATCGCCCTGCAGCACGTTGAGACTTTCCAGGATGCCGCGTGCTTCCTTGAAGCCCTGGTCGACGCCCTTGAAGATGAGGTTCATGTAATCGTCGATGTTGCCGGCGTCGTCCTTGTCCGGATTGTTCTTCTTGTAGAGATCGAACATGTTGGTGATGAAGGAGACAATGCGGCCGGCCGTCGCCTCGGGCGAATTGTCCTGGGTCGATGCGGTCTGGATGGCGTTGTCGCCGAGCTGCGGACGCAGGATGTCGTTGATGTTTTCGATGGCGGTCTTGTAGACCAGCGACAGCGGATCGTTCTGCGTCTGCAGCGACACCTCCAGCGAGGATTGCACGATGGACAGGTTGAACTGCGCCTTGGCACCGCTCACGGTGAGCAGGTTGGCTTGTTTGGCCTGGGTGATCTTGTCGCCGCTGCCGGACTCGCTTGCGGTGGCGGGCAGTTTGTCGTTCCCGGATGCTGCTGCCGAGGTCGACGAAGTGGAAGAGGGAGTAACGGGCAGCAGGGACTTGGTGTCCACGCCGTTGGTATTGCCGATAGCCATGACGGTCTCCTGAAAAAGAAAGGGGATCCGGGCATCAAGGGGGAGACGGATCCAGGGAAGCGGAAATGCGCACCATGCGCACTCACTCCATTGCTGCATAACGGCCCGTTCGACGCGGACTTGATATTGACAGGAATTTACACCTGTCAGTTTCTGGGGTGCTTCGTTGACAGGCCTGCATTGCACCCGCGCAATCTTTCGGAAATCCTTGCTGGAAGCGGGTTTGCGGCGATACCGTGCGTACCGCCGAAGGGCCTGCCAGGGGGCAGGCGATCAAGAAAAAATGTAACGAAATGTGCGCAAGGCGCTGGCAGCTGGATTTCAATTGCAGCGGGGTAATGAAATCGCACTGGCAGCGCGACAATGAGCGTGCAAGGATGAGCTCCTTGAAAACGCAGCGTCTCGACACGCCGCGTTCAGTGCGGGTCTTGCACCCGCACGACCTGCCTCATTACTCCATCACTCCATCACTCCATCACTCCATCACTCCATCACGAACAATCGCCGATGCTCGCGAATGGCATAGCGATCCGTCATGCCGGCGATGTAATCAGCAACCTTGCGCGCCTGCTTGTCGAGGCGCTGTGTTTCGTCGGTGATGCCCTTGACCTGATAGTCCGGCGGCAGCAGGCTGGGTTGGCCGATGAAAGCCTGGAACATCTCGGCGATGATGCGTCGCGCCTTGGCCGTCATGCGGTTGACCTGGTAATGGCGGTAGAGCTTCTCGCGCAGGAATTTCTTCAGCTCGGCCGCTTCGGCCGCCATGGCGTCGGAGAAGGCGATGAGCTGCGGTGCATTGCGCACATCCTCGATGTCGCGCGGGGCGATCTCGGCGATGCGGCTGCGCGAGGTCTGGTTCAGGTCGACGATGAGCGCATTGATCATCCGGCGCACGGTCTCATGGATGACGCGGCGGCCAGTGATGCCGGGATAGGCCTGTTCGACTTCGCGCAGGTGGCGTGCGAAGAAATCGACTTCGCTCATCAGCTCCATGGTCAGTAGTCCGGAGCGCAGGCCATCGTCGATGTCGTGGTTGTTGTAGGCGATCTCGTCGGCCAGGTTGGCCAGTTGCGCTTCCAGCGAAGGCTGCTTCTTTTCCAGGAAGCGCACGCCGATCTCGCCCAGCTGGCGGGCATTGTGCAGGGAGCAGTGCTTGAGGATGCCTTCGCGTGTCTCGAAGGTGAGGTTCAGGCCGTCGAAGGCAGCGTAGTGCTGCTCCAGCTCGTCGACCACGCGCAGGCTCTGCAGGTTGTGCTCGAAGCCGCCGTGATGCTTCATGCAGTGGTTCAGCTCATCCTGTCCGGCATGGCCGAAGGGCGTGTGGCCGAGGTCGTGGGCCAGCGAGATGGCTTCCACCAGGTCTTCGTTCAGTTGCAGGTTGCGCGCGCACGAGCGGGCGATCTGTGCGACTTCGATGCTGTGGGTCAGGCGGGTGCGGAACAGGTCGCCTTCATGATTGACGAAAACCTGCGTCTTGTATTCGAGCCGGCGAAAGGCGGTGGAGTGGACGATGCGGTCACGGTCGCGCTGGAATTGGCTGCGCGAGCCGGGTGGCGTTTCACTGAAGCGCCGGCCTCGCGAACTTGCCGAGTGGGCGGCATAGGGGGCGAGATGGTCGGGCGCTTCAGTGTGCATGTCATTCTCCGGTGCAGGCCGCCAGGGTTTGCAAGAGCAGCTCCTGCGGCGCGTTGGTAATCAGGGGGCTGCCCAGCGGCTTGATCAGGATGAACTTGATCGCACCGCCTTCGTTCTTCTTGTCCACTTCCATCAGGTCCAGCCAGCGTTCGGTGCCCAGGTTCGGGGCTACCGTCGGCAGGCCGGCAGCGGCGGTCACGGCGCGGATGCGGTCGCGCGTGGCGGCATCGATGTAGCCCAGGCGCTGTGACAGGTCGGCCGCCATCACCATGCCGCAACCGACCGCCTCGCCATGCAGCCACTGGCCGTAGCCCAGGCCATTCTCGATGGCATGGCCGAAGGTATGGCCGAAGTTGAGGATGGCGCGCAGGCCGCCTTCGCGTTCGTCCTGGCGCACCACCTCGGCCTTGATCTCGCAGGAGCGCTGGATCGCATAGGCCAGGGCGGCGTCATCCTTGGAGACCAGGCGCGCCATATTGGTTTCGATCCAGTCGAAGAAGGGCGCATCGATGATGGCGCCATGCTTGATGACTTCGGCAATGCCGGCTGCCAGTTCGCGCGGGGGCAGGGTGTGCAGGGTGGCGGTATCGGCGATGACGGCCTGCGGCTGGTAGAAGGCGCCGATCATGTTCTTGCCCAGCGGATGGTTGATGCCGGTCTTGCCGCCGACCGAGGAATCCACCTGCGACAACAAGGTCGTGGGCACTTGCACAAAGGGTACGCCGCGCATGTAGGAGGCCGCCGCGAAGCCGGTCAGGTCGCCGATCACGCCGCCACCCAGGGCGATGAGGGTGGTCTTGCGGTCGCACTTGTCGGCCAGCAGGCGATCGAAGATCTTCATCAGGCTGGCCCAGTTCTTCTCTTCCTCGCCATCGGGCAGCACGATCTCGGTGACCTGCTTGCCGGCCGCGCGCAGCGCTTGGGCCACCTTGTCCAGGTAGAGTGGACCGACCTTGTCGTTGGTGACGATGGCCACCCGCTTGCCCTTGACGTATTGCGGCAGCAGGGTGGCGTCATCCAGCAGGCCGCGGCCGATGTGGATGGGATAGCTGCGTTCGCCCAGGTCGACGTTGAGGGTGAGGGAGGCGATTGTGGTAGCGGCGGGAGCGGTGTTCGGGTTCATGCTGCGAAGTGTCGGTTCGGCGCTGGCGGCGCCATGGAAGATCTGGGTGGAATGACTGCGGGAAAGCGTGGTGCTGCCATCGGCGCCCTGGGTCAGGACGGCGCTGCTGGTCTCGAATACGACGGTTTCGTCAGGTTCCGGCTCGGGCTGCCAGGCCCCTTCCTTGGGTGAGAGTTCCAGGTGGCTGATGATGGTCTGCACCAGGAATTGCACATTGGGCCGGTTGGTCTCGACCACGAAATCGGCGACTTCGCGATAAAGCGGATCACGCTGGCGCGAAAGCTCTTCGAGCTTGCGGCGCGGGTCGGCGGTCTGCAGCAGCGGGCGGTTCTTGTCGCGCCCGGTGCGCTGCAGGATCTGGTTGATGCTGGCGCGCAAGTAGACGACAGTGCCGCCCTTTTTGAGATTCTCGCGATTCTCGGCACGCAGGACGGCGCCGCCGCCGGTGGCCAGCACGATGTCGGGCTGGGCCGCCAGCTCGCGGATGACTTCGGCTTCGCGGCGACGGAAGTTCTCCTCGCCCTCGATCTCGAAGATGACCGGGATGGTGGCGCCGGTCCGCGCTTCGATCTCGTGGTCCGAATCGACGAAACGCTTGTTCAGCTTTTTGGCCAGGGCCCGGCCTATGGTGGTCTTGCCGGCTCCCATCAGGCCGACAAGGAAGATGCTTCCCGTCATATCTAAGAATTCTGCGCTTTGCGCTACTGGCCAATGTCATGGCGCCGCACGTCTGCCGGCACGGTCGCCTGCCGCCCGGTGGACGGCTGTGTTGCCCGCTGCTGGCGGGCTTGCGCCCGGCGCCACGGGCCTGGAACAGCGATTTTACCGTTCTTTGCCCCGCCACCGGGGAAAATTCCCGTAGCCGGGGCCCCGCGGCTCAATACGGGCGCGGCGCGGCGACGATGCGCGGGGTCAGGAAGATCAGCAGTTCGGTCTTGTCCCGCACCTTGCTCTGGCTGCGAAACAGCGCCCCCAGCACCGGGATGTCGCCCAGCAGCGGTACCCGCGTCTCATGGTCATTGTCGGTCTGGGTGTAGATGCCGCCGATGACCACCGTGCCGCCATCCTCGACCTGGACCTTGGTCTTGATGTGCTTGGTATTGATGGCCAGCCCGCCCGGCGTGACGCTGCCCCGGCTGTCCTTGTTGACGTCCACCTCCAGGATCACGTTGCCGTCAGGGGTGATCTGGGGCGTGACTTCCAGCTTCAGGTTGGCTTTCTTGAAGGCGGTGGCGGTACTGCCGTTGCCGGCGGCTTGCTGGTAGGGAATTTCTTCCCCCTGCTCGATCAGCGCGACCTGCTGGTCGGCCGTGATCAGGCGCGGGCTGGAGACGATTTTGCCGCGCCCGTCGGCTTCCAGTGCCGACAATTCGATGTTGAGGAAGCGCTGGGCCGCCGCGTTGAAGAGGGTGAAGGCGAAGCTGCCGGGCGCGGCGCCGCCGAGGCTTTCGCTACGCAGGTTGAGGGCCGGTTCGCGCAAATAGAGGTCGGGCGTGGCTGGGGTCTGGCCGCTTTGCTCGCCGATGGCGGCATAGCCGTTGCCGATGGCCGTGCCGCGCGTGGTGGCGGCCAGGCCGAGCTTGACGCCGAGATTGCGTGAAAAGCTGTCATCGGCCTCGACGATGCGGGCTTCGATCAAGACCTGGCGCGAGGCCACATCGATGCGTTCGATCAGCTTGCGCACATTGGCCAGCACGGCCAGCGTGTCGGTGACCAGCAACTGGTTGGTGTGGCTGTCGATCATGGCGCTGCCCCGGCGCGAGAGCAGGGCATTGCGGCGGTTGGCCTGGGTGCTGCCGTCCTCGCCGATGCCCAGCGCCTTGCGCAGGGTGTCGGCGCGCTGGTAATTGAGCTGGAAGCTCTCGGCATGCAGGGGTTCGAGGTCGGCGATCATGGCCTTCTGCTCCAGTTCCAGGCGCTCGCGCGCCAGCATCTCGTCGCGCGGCGCGATCCACAGGACCTCGCCATGGCGGCGCATTTCCAGGCCCCTGGCCTGCAGGATCAGGTCCAGCACCTGGTCCCAGGGCAGGTCCTTCAGGCGCAGGCTCAACTGGCCGGTGACCGTATCGCTGGCCACGATGTTGACGCCGCTGTGTTCGGCCAGCACTTGCAGGGCGGTGCGCACCTCGATGTTCTGGAAGTTCAGGGAAAGCCGATGGCCTCCATAAGTCTTGCCCTCCTGCAAGCCCGCCCCGGTGCCGCCGCCGGAGCTGACCGGCAGCACATCGATCACCAGTCGGCGCCGGCTCTGGTAGGCGTGGTAGCGCCACTGGCCCTGCATTTCCAGCACCAGGCGTGCGCCCTCCTGGTGGGGAAGTGCACTGTACTGCGTGACCGGCGTGCCCAGCTGGCCGGTCTGCACCTGCCGCCGCAGGGGCAGTGGTACGGTGGCGCCGGCGATGTCGGCGATGAGGCGGCCGCCCAGCTGGCGTACCTGCACGGTCTGTTCGCTGCTGCCCAGTTCCACGGACAGGCGCGCCTCGCCCAGTGCCCCTCGTTGCAGGCTGATGCCTTGCAAGGCCGCCGGGTCGGGCGCCGGTTGCAGGACCAGTTCCACCAGCAGGCGGTCTTCCTCGGCGCGCAGCGCATGGATGGCGGCCTGCTTGAGTGCCACCTGCAGCCGCAGCCGCTCGTCATCGGCCGCAAGCTGGATGCGCTTGACCAGCCCGCTGCCGGCCAGGCTGCGCGAGACCGCCTCCGATGCCGCAGTCATGGGCAGGTCCAGGATCAGCTGGGGGGGATCCACCAGCTGGAAGGTTTGCACCTGGGCCGCATCCATTGGCGCTTCCAGCCGCAGTTCCAGCGTGGCACCGTCGGTGCGGGGATGCAGGTGGATGGCCAACAGGCGGTTTTCGGCCAACGCAGGGTGGCTCACCAGCAGCGTGAGCAGGAGCAGGATCATCTTCATGGCGTTACTCCGGGGCGGATCAGGCGGCGACGGGCGGTCCTGGCGTTCCTGGCGGTCGAGCGCGCCGAGGGCAGGGGCGGGGCAGTGACGGCCAAGGGGCGGGTCGCCGGCAGGCTGGCCAGGGAAATGGTCTGGCGCTGCCCGTCTTCCCGGCCGATGTCGATAGCCTCCTCGCGCACCGCCAGAACGCGTCCCAGGCTGCCGGGCAGCGCATCCCCGCTCTGCAGCTGCCGGGTGCTGCCCTCCACGTCGATGATGGCGATCCAGTGCTCGTCGCGGCGCAGGGTGCCCAGCAAGCGCAGGCCGGGCGCGGGCGACAAGACTGCCACGGCGGGGGCGGCAGTCTGCGCAGGACGGCCTTCGACCTCATCGCCCTCGTGCTCACGTTCACGTTCACGAGCGCGGGAGCCTGCCTGTCGTGAAGGCTCTGCCGTGGCGGCCTCCCTGAGCTGGAAGGGATCGGGCAAGTCGGCGTTGTCGCCGTCTGGCGTTTCATCGGCGGCGGCATCGGCAGGGCCGGGCGCTGCACCCGTTCGAGCGGCTGCAGAGGATCGCCCCGCCTGCTCCATCCAGGCGCGGGTGGCCGTCACTTCATCGGGATGGTCGACGGCGCGCAGGGTGCCGTAGCCCGCGAGCGCCAGCAGCAGCGGCAGCAATGCCAGCCAGGACAGATTCATGGGACGAACTCCTTTTTCTCCCCTGCAGCGAGCGTGGCGGCCACTGGAGCGCTCACGGTGGCATTCATCTGCAGCACGGCCTGTCCGCCTGCTTCGGCCACGCTGATATCGAGCCGCTCGAAGAGCACCGGCAGCGGCAGGCTGCTGACCAGTTCCACGAAACGCATCAGGCCGGCATGGCTGCCACGCAGCACGATGGCCGCAGTCAGCTTGCCGCTGCCGGGCTTGAAGGATTCCAGGGTCAATCCACACTCGCTGGCGCGCCGGGCCAGCTTGGCTTGCAGCAGTTCGGGCTGCGACTGCTCGGTCGGCCATAGTTGCGCCTGCTGGGCCGCCAGTTGCATCGCCAGCGCTGTTTCACGGGATTGCAGGGCGGGCTGTTGCGAGCGTTGCGTCAATGCCGCCTGGTATTGCACACGCAGGTCCTGCTGGCGCTGGCGTGCGGCCTGCCGTTGATCCTCCAGTTCGCTCACGGCCAGCAGCAGGCCGCTGCCGGCGCACAGGAGCGTGACCAGCAGCGCCAGTGACAGGCGCGCCAACAGGGGCCAGTGGGCCGGATGCGTGCGCCATTGGCGGGCCGGGCTCACGGTGCGGCTTCCTGCGAGGCGGGCAAGGGGGCGGCCAAGGGAATCGCGAGGATGAAGGCATAGCCTCCCTCTTCGGCGTGCAGGTCATGCAGGGCTGTGCCTTCCAGGCCGCTCGCGACGAGGGCGGCGGCGAAGTCGCGGACCTCCTGGGCGCTGGGTGCTTGTCCCCGCAATTCGCCGCGATCGCTTTGCAGCAGGATGCGTTGCAAGCGGACCTGGCTGCGGCTGGCCTGCGCCGCCTGGGCTGCGGCCCGCAGCAACCGCGCCGCCTGCTGGCGTCGCAGGCCCAGTTGCTGGTGGTCCTTGAGCTGCTTTTCCAGTGCGGTGATCCGGGTGCGCAGGGTGGCAGTTTGTTTGGCCTGGGGTGACAGCGTCTGCAGTTCTGCCGTCAGCAGCGCATTGGCCTGCTGCAAGGACGCCGTGTGCAAGGAAATGCGCAAGCCGGGCAGGGCTGCCAGCGTGCCGCCCAATAGCAGGGCCGCTGCGAGCATGCGATAGAAGTTTTGTTCATGTGCACGCCGCCGCTGGGCTGGCGAGCGCGAGAAGTCGATGCCGCATCTCATGCCAGTCCCTCCCAGGCCAGCGCCAGCGCGAGATGGTAGTCCGGCGGCATCTGCGCCGCGAAATGGGGCGAGAGCATCAAGGAAGCCGGCGGCATGGCCACGCGGGCCTCCAGTGCGGCGTATTTGGTAAAGGCGCGTGCAATGGCCAACAGCGCAGGGTGGTCGCCGCTCAGCAGCAGCCTGCGCGGTAGCGGCTTGAGGACCGGCGCGGCCTGGGAGAGCAAGGCCAGGTGCGCACTGCGCAGGGCGACCGGCGGCATGGCATGGCTGGGACCGTCGCCATGCAGCAGCCACTGGCCACTGCGGTCCAGCCGCAGCACGGCGCTCTGGTCGCTGCGCTGGCCGTCGCGCAGCCAGGCTGCCAGGCACAGGTCTTCCGGTGCCAGCGTGGCCAGCGGGCGGCCCAGTGCTGCCGCCAGCGACAGGCGATCCTCGATGGCCAGCCGCGAGGCCGCCACGGCCAGCACTTGCCGGTCCGGCGGCGAGCCCGGCTGCGGGCCCAGTTCAAGGTAGTCCAGCGCATGGTCGTCGGTGCTGATGCCATGCGCGGCCATCTCGGCGTGCACCTGGCGCTGCCGCTGCACCGGATGGGCTGCGGCCGGCAGCACCAGGCGCCGGCCGGTCAGGCAAGGGACCGGCACGGCCAGTGCCAGCGCTGCCCCCTGGCAGCCGGGCTCGTCCAGCAGCGAGCGGCAGATCAGCGTGAGCGCATCGAGATCGGTGATCTGCCCGTCCTGGCAGATGATCCCGCCCGTGAGGCGCTGGGTCAGCCGCAGCAGCTGGGCGCGCCGGCCGATACGGCGCAACAGCGCCAGGCGCACGCGGTCGGGCGCGATGTCGAGGCCGGCGCACAGGTGCGGGGTCGTGCGGCCGAAAAAAGAGAGGAAGCCTGCCATATGCCGTTCTCATGCAAAGGGAAGCTTCGGATTCTCCAGTGGGCGTGGCGGGGCGGGAATAGCGGAAACTTGAGGAATGCCTGTCAATTTGCAGCAATTGGCGCGAAATGCCGCACTTCACGGCACGCTCCCCGGAACCGGCCTCCTGCCCTTTGGTCTATTTGCAACACCCGGCCGCGCGGCGGCTCAGGGCGAGCCGCTATAATGCGGGCTTGTTTCTTCCACTCCGGCTCTGGCCTGCAGCTTCGGCCTGCTTTAACGCTTAATTCGAATGTCTTCATCTTCCAACGGCGGCGATCAACGCAAACCGGCATCGGCGGATGCCCCCGCAGAAAAGGCGCCCCGCAAGCGCATGCACTGGTCGCTGCGCATCCTCCTGGGTTTGTTCGGTACCGTGCTGGGCCTGGTGGTGATGGTGCTCCTGGGCGTGACCTTCATCGTCGCCCTGACCTATCCCAAGCTGCCCGACCTCGATACGCTGACCGACTATCGTCCCAAGATCCCGCTGCGCATCTTCTCCGCCGATGGTGTGCTGATCGGTGAATTCGGTGAGGAACGCCGCAACCTGGTCCACTTCAAGGACATCCCGGACATCATGAAGAAGGCCGTCCTGGCCATCGAGGATGACCGCTTCTACGAACACGGCGGTGTCGATTACCAGGGGATTGCCCGCGCGACCTTCTCCAACCTCTCCGGCGGCGGCGGCGGTGCCTCCACCATCACGCAGCAGGTGGCGCGCAACTTCTTCCTGACCAGCAACGAGCCGACCTTCCTGCAGAAGGCCACGCGCAAGTTCTTCTACGAGATCCCGCTGGCCTGGAAGATCGAGAACAACCTGACCAAGGACCAGATCCTTGAGGTCTACATGAACCAGATCTATCTGGGCCAGCGTGCCTACGGCTTCGCCTCGGCCGCCCAGATCTATTTCGGCAAGCAGCTGAAGGACCTCACCATCGCCGAAGCGGCCATGCTGGCCGGCCTGCCCAAGGCACCCTCGGCCTACAACCCGGTGGTCAATCCCAAGCGCGCGCATGCGCGCCAGCAGTACATCCTCTTGCGCATGCGCCAGCTGGGCTACATCACCGATGCCCAGTACCAGGAAGCCAAGGATGAGGAATTGCGCGTCAAGGGCGACAGCTCGGCCTTCGGCATGCACGCCGAATACGTGGCTGAAATGGCGCGCCAGCTGGTCTATGCGCAGTACAAGGACGAGACCTACACGCGCGGCCTGAACGTCTTCACCACCATCACCAAGGCCGACCAGGACGCCGCCTACATCGCCCTGCGCCGCGGCATCATCGACTATGAGCGCCGCCACGGCTATCGCGGTCCGGAAGGCTACATGGAGCTGCCCGAGAAGGCCACCAAGGACGCCGTCGAAGATGCGGTCGAAGTGGAGCTGGCGGATCACCCCGACAGTGACGACATGGTTGCGGCCGTGGTGCTGGAGGCCAAGCCCAAGGAAATCACCGCCATGCTCTCCACCGGCGAAGAGATCAGCATCTCCGGCGCCGGCCTGGGCTTTGGCGCCAACCTGCTCTCGGACAAGGCCCCGCCGCAGAAGAAGATTCGCCGTGGCGCCATCATCCGCGTCTTCCAGGATGGCAACAGCTGGATCATCACCCAGATGCCGGAAGTGGAATCGGCCTTCGTCTCGGTGAACTCGCGCGATGGCGCAATCCGCTCGCTGGTGGGCGGCTTCGACTTCAACCGCAACAAGTTCAACCACGTCACGCAGGCGTGGCGCCAGCCGGGTTCGTCGTTCAAGCCCTTCATCTATTCGTCGTCGCTGGAAAAGGGCTTGTCGCCGGCCACCATCATCAATGATGCGCCGCTGACCTTCACCCAGACCGGTGGCCAGGTGTGGCAGCCGAAGAACTATGGCGGCAAGTTCGAAGGCCCCATCTCGATGCGCCGCGCCTTGCAGAAGTCGATCAACCTGGTCTCCATCCGCATCCTGGAGCGCGTGGGCGTGAAGTATGCGCAGGAATACATCACCCGCTTCGGTTTCGATGCCGACAAGAACCCGCCCTACCTGACTCTGGCACTGGGTGCGGGCAACGTGACGCCGCTGCAGATGGTGGGCGCGTATTCGGTATTCGCCAACGGCGGCTACAAGATCAATCCCTACCTGATCACCAAGGTCACCGACAGCAACGGCGAAGTCCTCTCGCAGGCCAAGCCGGCCACCGCCGACGATGAATCCAACCGCGTCATCGACGCCCGCAATGCCTTCATCATGGACAGCATGCTGCGCGACGTGGTGCGCCATGGCACCGCGGTCAAGGCCTTGTCGTTGAAGCGTACCGACCTGGCCGGCAAGACCGGTACCACCAACGATTCCATGGATGCCTGGTTCGCCGGCTATCAACCGGGCCTGACTGCAATCGCCTGGATCGGCTACGACCAGCCCAAGAGCCTGGGTGACCGCGAAACCGGTGGCGGCCTGGCCCTGCCGGTGTGGATCAGCTACATGTCCAAGGCCCTCAAGGATGTGCCCAATGTGGACCGCAAGGTGCCGGATGGCGTGATCGAGTCGGGTGGCGAGTATTACTATGCCGAGTTCCCGCCCAGCGCCATGGTGCGTGACCTGGGCATGGGCGATCGCGGTGGACTGACACCGGAAGAAGAAAAGGCCAAGACGCAGATGAAGAACGAGCTGTTCTGATACCCCGGCTTTTGATTTTTGGTGAGCGGATAAAAAATATAAACGATTTATATCATTTAAATTTTTTCCGTTGATCATTGCTCCAAATGAAAACCGCCTGTTGCAAGACAGGCGGTTTTTTCATGGGCATCGACATTGCGCCGTCAGGATCAATCCTTGCCCGACACCACATGGCTGATGCTGCGCATGGCCAGCAGGGTCAGTACTTCATCCTGCTCGGTGCCGTAGTCGCTGAGTTTGACGATCACCGTGCGCGTGGCCGGGTTGACGTAGATGTATTGGCCGAACACGCCGATGGCCGAGAAGTCGCGGTCATTGGCATTGCCCGGCGGGATCCACCAGCCATCGCGATAGTCCAGTGCATTGCCGGTGTTGACCGGCTGGCGCGGCTCGGCGGCCCAGGTGGGGCTGACGATCTGTTGCCCGCCCATGCGTCCACCCTGCAGGTAAAGCAAACCGAGGCGGGCGAAGTCACGGGCCGTGGTATTGAGGCAGCAGAAAGCCTTTTCCACACCATGCTGCCGGCTATCCACGCTCCAGCTGGCCTCCTGCTCCATGCCCAGCGGCTCCCACAGCACCTGCTGGGCGAAGTCGGACAGGCGCATGCCGGTCGCGCGCGCCAGCACCCGCGACAGGATCAGCGTATCGACGCTGCGATATTCGAAGCGCGACCCCGGCGTGAAACGCAGGCCGCTGCGGCGGGCGATGAAGCGCTGCAGGTCGGTGCTGACGAACATGCGCACCACCGGCGAGGCGAGCGAGCCGCCGTAGTTTTCATCGACATCGATGCCCGAGCGCATGTCCAGCAGCTGGCCGACGGTGATGTTGGCGTAAGCCGGCGAAATTTCATCGGGTTTCAGGTAGCGGCCGATGGGATCGTTGAGCGACTTGATCTTGCCCTGTTTCAGCGCCACACCGGTCAGCGCCGAAACGAAGGATTTGGCCACCGAGAATGACGTAAAGCGCGAATTGGCATCGTAGCCATCGATGTAGCGCTCATAGACCACGTTGCCATCCTGGATCACCACGAAGGCGTGCGTCGCCGTGCCCTTGATGAAATCGAGCAGCGGCAGCGGCTTGCCATCCTTCCAGGGCACATCGATGTTGAGCGGGCGCAGTACCGTGGGCAGCGGCTGGGGGTGCGAGGATGGCGCAATCGGATGGTCCTCGAACACCTTGTAGCTCTGGCTGCGCGGGGTCAGGTCGAATTGCAGGTCGACCAGCGCAGGCAGGCTGGGCAGGTCGGCGATGCGGCGGCCGATCTCGGCGCCGGCCAGCAGCACCAGCAAGGCGGCTGCGCTGCGGGCGAGCAGGGTGGTGGTGCGGGCGTGGGGCATGAGGCTCGTTCTTGGAATGGTGAGCCTATTGTGCCCGATTACCCGGCGCTTTTGCTTGCCGCATACTGTTCATAGCCACGGGCGCGCAGTTCGCAGGCCGGGCACTTGCCGCAGCCATGGCCCCAGTCGTGCAGCTGGCCGCGCTCGCCCAGGTAGCAGGTGTGGGTATCGGCGCGGATCAGGTCCACCAGCGCGGTGCCACCCAGCGATTCGGCCAGGGACCAGGTCTGGGCCTTGTCGATCCACATCAGCGGGGTTTCCACCTTCAGCTGCGTGGCCATGCCCAGGTTGAGCGCCACTTGCAGGGCTTTCATGGTGTCATCACGGCAATCGGGATAGCCAGAAAAATCGGTCTCGCACATGCCACCGACCAGCACGTTCAAGCCGCGGCGGTAAGCCAGCGTGGCGGCCACGGTCATGAACAGCAGGTTGCGGCCGGGCACGAAGGTATTGGGCAGGCCGTTGTCCTGCATGGCGATGGCGACATCGCGCGTCAATGCCGTGTCGGAAATCTTGCCGATCAGCGACAGGTCGATCATGTGGTCCTCGCCCAGGCGGGACTGCCATTCGGGCGAGAAGCCCTTGATCTTTTCCAGCAGGGCCGGACGCACTTCCAGTTCGATGGCATGGCGCTGGCCGTAGTCGAAGCCGATGGTCTCCACCCGTTGATAGCGCGACAGCGCCCAGGCCAGGCAGGTGGTGGAATCCTGGCCGCCGGAGAAGAGCACCAGGGCGCTCTGGGTGTTCAGGGTCGGGGCGATGGCGGGGATAGCGGACATGGTCGGGCTCAACAAGTAATCGGAATCTGGGAATCAGGCGGGGGAACGGTGCAGAAACGGGCGCGGGGCCAGGCGGCATCGCTGCCGGCCTGGCCCCGCGCCTGCAATAGCGGCAAGCTTAGTTGGTTTTCTTGACCGAATCCAGCACCTGCTCGATATAGTCGCCATTGGGATCGGTGAACTTCAGGCGCACCGGATACCACTCCATCTTGGGCGCCAGCCAGATGTCGAGTTTCTGGGCCTGGTCGTCCGGGGGCGGATTGCGGAACAGGTGCAGGGCTTCGGTCTCGCCCTGGGCGGTCTTGATCTTTTCGCGGCCAACCACCTTGAAGGTCCATTGCTCGGCATCACGCGGACCGGCCACGAAGAAATTCCACTCCGAACCCGGCTTCATCTTGGCGGCATTGGCACGGGCAATCGCCACGAACTGCCAGGTGATGCCGGTACGGTCCTGCTCGCCGCCCTGCAGCGGGAAGCTTTCGGCCGATTCGGTGAAGGTGATCTTGTTCTGTTCGCGATTGAAGGTGGTGGTGGTCGGTTCGCGGCGCAGGCGCTTTTCGACGAAACGCGACGGTGCCAGGCCGTAGGCGTCGATGCTGCCTTCACTGCTGGTTTCCAGGATCTTGCCCAGCAGCATGGCGCGGGTTTCGGTGTTGACGCTGTAGGCGGTCTTGCTCTGCGTCCATTTCACCAGGCCTTCACCCTTCAAGTCCAGCCCGCTTTGCTTGGCGCTGATGGCGTAATGCAGCTCGGCCGAAGGCGGCAGGTTGAAGGGGCGCTTGTCCACCGGGTGCGGACCGTCGGCGGCCCATGCCGGGGCGGCGGCCAGCAGGGCGGCCAGGGGCAGTGCGGCAAGGGTGGTTTTGAGGCGATATGAAAGTAAGGTCATGGCGAGCTCTTCGTGTTGGTCTCTGTGGGGCTTGGCGATGAGGCAAGGCCGAGCCATATGAAGCAATACGACCAGAATGCCGGGGCACGGTTCTGCCGTCTTGGCGCGTAATTGTGCGCAATTGTTTCCGATTTTGACAGGGCTTGCAGGATCTGGTCTCACTGAGCGGCCGGTTTGAGGCCCGACAAGTCCAGCTGGGTGTAGTCACCGTTGGGCCGCAGGTCGGTATAGCGCACCCGCACCGGATACCACTCATGCTGCGGGGCCAGCCAGATATCGACGCGGTCGTCATAGGAGCCGGGCTTGGGCTGGCGCACCACGTGCCAGGTCTGTACGGTGCCGATGGGCAGCGTCAGACTTTCCTGGCCCAGCACCTGCACGCGCCAGATTTCGCCATCGCGCACGCCGGCCACGAACAGGTCGATCACCGCCCCCGGCTGGAGCTGCCCGGGATCGCCACGGCCGATGGCGGCCAGTTGCCAGATCAGGCTGGCGCGGTCCTGCTCGCCGCCCCGGCGCGGGTAGCTGGTGGTGGAGGCGGAAAAGCTGACGACATTGCGTTCACGGTTGAAATGGGTATTGGTGGCCGACTTGAAACCCTTTTGCTCCGTGTAGAGCTCGGGCGACACGCCCCAGGCATCGAGCTCGCCCACGCTGGTGAAATTGAGGAGCGTGAAGAACAGCGCCTTGGCCTTGCCTTCCACCTTGTAGCGCTGGCCTTCGTTGGTCCAGGCGATGCTGCCACGGCCGTAAGCCGGCTGCTGGTCCTTGGTACCGGTGACGTCGTATTCCAGCAGAACGCTGGGCGGGGCGCTGGTCTGGTATTGCTTGCCGGTGGCGTCCCCTGGCGCATCGCCGCTGCCGGTCGCGGTGCTTGCCGTGCCGCTGCCCTGTCCGTTACCGGGCGAGGCCGGGCCTGCAGCTTCAGCAGCGGCGGGCGCAGCGACCGCTTGCGGCGCTTCCGGGACGGGCGTGGTGATGCGTTCGACGGTCTCGCGGATAGGCTCGTCAGGTGGTTCGATGGACGGTTCAGGGCTACGCCGGGGCTGCGCGGCGGCACGAGGTCTGGCGGTTGCCGGTGTGGCCGCCTTGGGTTGCACCGGCAGCGCTACCGGCTGCTCCGGTGGCGGCACCGGGCGCAGTTCCACCGTGATGGCCTGTTCCTGCGTCTGGCCCGGCATCACGATCTGGCGTCGGCCCCAGTCCACCAGCGCGGCGTGCAGGGCCAGGCTCGATGCAATCAGGATCAGCAGGCGCGGCCAGCGCCGGGTGGGACGGGAAACTTCGCTCATGCCCGCCAGTGTATCGGATCAAGCAAGGAGCGTCGTGGGGGCGCAGCGCAAAGGAGGGCCATTTCAAACAACGTACAATGCGGGTTTTGCCGTTGTCCCTTGCAGAATCGATGAACCTGTCCCTGTCTTCCCGCCTGCCCCTGCGCGTGTTCCCGGCCGTCCTGCTGGCACTGGCCGCCGCTTCCGCCACTGTCTCCAGTATTGCTGCGCCCTTGCCGCCGGTACGCATCGGCATGATCGATGGCCTCTCCGGTCCCTTCGCCAATGCCGGCGAAGCGGTGGTGCGCAACATCACCTACGCCATCGAGCGCGTCAATGCGCGCGGCGGCGTGAGCCTGCCCGATGGCAAGCACCTGCTGCAGCTCTCCACCTTCGACAACAAGCTGGGCGTGGAAGACTCGCTGGTGCAGTTCCGCCAATTGACCGACGAGCGCATCCCCTTCCTGATCGAGGGCAACAGCTCGGCCGTGGCTGCCGCGCTCATCGATGCGGTCAACAAGCACAACCAGCGCGAGCCGGACCGGCGCGTGCTATTCCTGAATTACTCGGCGGTCGATCCCACGCTGACCAACGAGAAATGCAGCTTCTGGCATTTCCGTTTCGATGCCAGCGCCGACATGCGCATGCAGGCCCTGACCGAAGCCATCAAGGCCGATCCGGCCACCAAGAAGGTCTACCTGATCGGCCAGGACTACAGCTTCGGCCGCCAGGTCGCCAAGGCCGCGCGCGAGCAGATCACGGCCAAGCGTCCCGATATCGCCATCGTCGGCGACGAGCTGCATCCCATCGGCAAGATCAAGGATTTCGCCCCCTACATCGCCAAGATGCGCAGCGCCGGGGCCGACGCCGTCATCACCGGCAACTGGGGCAATGACCTCACGTTGCTGGTGAAGGCCGCCCGCGATGCCGGCTTCAAGGCCAAGTTCTACACCTTCTATGCCAACAGCCTGGGTGCGCCGGCGGCCATTGGGGACGCGGGCGTGGGCGTGGTGCGTGCGGTGGCTGAATGGCATCCCAATGCGGGTGGCAATCCGGGTTCGCCCAGCGACGCCTACTACCAGGATTTCCGCAAGCGCTACCCGCAGCCCAAGGATGATTACCTCTACCTGCGCATGCAGGTGATGATCGACATGCTGGTCAAGGCCATCGAGAAAGCCAGGAGCACCGATCCCAAGGCGGTTGCATATGCATTGGAAGGCGCGCATTATCAGAACGCCTTCCACGAGGCGACCTTGCGGGCCGAGGATCACCAGCTGATCCAGCCGCTCTACCTGATGCAGATGCAGCGCGCCGACAGCGGCGGCATCCGCTTCGACAATGAGGGCAGCGGCTTCGGATTCCGTACCGAGCGCTTCATCCCGGCCGAGCAGACCGCACTGCCGAGCACGTGCCGGATGCAGCGCCCGCCACGCTGAGCACGACACCACAACAAGAGGAGCGATCAATGTTGAACCATGAGCAGATGCCGGGCGCAGGCTCGGTAGCCGATACCATCGAATTCATGAAGAAGATGTGGAGCAGCATGGGCGCCCCTGCCATGGCCACGCCCTCGCTGTCGGTGGAGGACATCAACAAGAAGATCAGCGACCTGAAGACCGTGGCCTCCTGGCTGGAGCTGAACCTGAACATGCTCAAGGCCACCATCCAGACCCTGGAAGTGCAGAGCGCAACCCTCTCCACCCTGCAGGCCATGAGCGAGATCATGGCCTCGCGCGGCACGCCGCAGGCTGAGGCCCCGGCCGATGATGAGGGCAGTGCGGCGCCGGCTTTCCCCTTCGGTTTCCCGATGTGGCCGGGGGCAGGGGCCAAGCCTGAGGAAGCCGCTGAAGAAAAAGCCGAAGCCGTGGACGAAGGGGCGGACGCTCCTGATGTTGCAGAAGAGCAATCCGGTGCGCCTCACGCAGATGCCGAACCGGCTGCAGGCGCCGAGGGCGGCACGCCCCCGGCGCCGGATATCCAGTCTGCCATCGCCAATCCCAATGCCTGGTGGAATGTGTTGCAGGAGCAATTCAAGCATGCCGTCGGCAACGCCCTGGCCGGCGGCCTGGCCGAGCAGGAGCCGCTGTTGAAGCCCGCCAAGCCGCCCAAGCCCGCGCCGGCCCCCAAGCGTAGCGAAAATAAGACAGTTGCCCCCAAGCCCAAGGCAGGCGCCAAAGCCAAGCCCGCTGGCGTTTCCAAGGCGGCCAAGGGAACCAAGGCGGCCCCGAAGAAGCCACCGGTCAAGAAAGCGCCCAAGCGTGCGGAAAATACGAGCGCGCCCGCCCGCACCGCTGTTGTACAATCCCGGCAAAACAAGAAGCCAGCCTCCCGCAAGCCAAATTCCCCCTGATCTACGCCATGGCAGAGCCTGGCCCTGGGCGCAGCCGCGCCGGGCCTCTGTCATATTGCTGAAACCTGACCGTTTTAGTATGGATCGGGAAAATCTTGTTAAAATCAAACACTTAACGCATATAGGCACATACTGAGATGCTGTACCCAGAATTGTTCAAATCGCTAGAGCAGGTCCGTTGGAATATGGATAAGGATATTCCCTGGGACAAGTTCGACGCTTCCTTGCTCACCGACGAACAGGCGCAGACCATCCGCATGAACGCCATCACGGAATGGTCGGCGCTGCCGGCCACCGAGATGTTCCTGCGCGACAATCGCGGGGACAGCGATTTCTCGGCATTCATGTCGGTATGGTTCTTCGAGGAACAGAAGCACTCGCTGGTGCTGATGGAATACCTGCGCCGCTTCCGCCCGGACCTGTGCCCGACCGAAGAAGAACTGCACAACGTGCGCTTCGAGTTC
Organism: Herbaspirillum sp. CAH-3; assembly: GCF_009668275.1. NCBI lineage: Bacteria > Pseudomonadati > Pseudomonadota > Betaproteobacteria > Burkholderiales > Oxalobacteraceae > Herbaspirillum > Herbaspirillum sp. CAH-3. Next base: position 31,260 of record NZ_VSWE01000026.1, read on the forward strand.
GATCCCGCCCCGCCGCTGGAAACCCTGATGCTGCACTTCTGCGGCGAGATCCGCCTGAACCACTGGTACCGCTGTGCCGCCGACTGGCACACCGAGCCGGTCATCAAGCAGATCTACAAGATCATCAGCCAGGACGAAGCCCGCCACGGCGGCGCCTACCTGCGCTACATGAAGAAGGCCCTGAACGAAGTGGGCGACAAGGCCCGTGCCGCCTTCGCCAAGATTGGCGTGTTGATGGCCTCGGCGCGCCGCACCGAAAAGCCGCTGCACCCGACCAACCTGCACGTGAACCAGGCGCTGTTCCCCAATGACACCGTCCAGAGCCGCCTGCCGGATCCGGAATGGCTGGAACGCTGGCTGGACAACCAGATCAAGTTCGACGGCGAGTGGGAGAAGAAGGTCGTGGACCGCATCCTGCACAACATGTCGCTGCTGTTCGAACGTACCTTCAGCAACGTCCAGGAGCTGAACCGCTACCGCAAGGAAGTGACCCAGCGGATCATGCCGGCCGGCGCGGCCGCAGCCTGATCGGGAAAAATCCTTCACGGGCAGTACAATGGCAAAGCCGCAACCTCGGGTTGCGGCTTTTTTCATCCTGCAACGATTCTCCTCAAGATGGCCGACTTCGAATCCAAACTCTGCACCCGCGACGAACTCCAGCAGCGCGTAGCGCAATTGCCCAAGCCGGTGGTGATGACCAATGGCGTCTTCGACATCCTGCATCGCGGCCACGTGACCTATCTGGCGCAGGCCCGCGCCCAGGGCGCCTCGCTGGTGGTGGCGGCCAATACCGATGCGTCGGTCAAGCGCCTGGGCAAGGGCGATGACCGTCCCATCAACACCTGCGAAGACCGCATGGCGGTGCTGGCGGCGCTGGAATCGGTGTCGCTGGTGGTCCCCTTCGATGAAGACACGGCGCTGGAAGCCGTGCAGCAGGCGCGACCGGAAATCTACGTCAAGGGTGGCGACTACGACATGCACGCCATCCCCGAAGGGCAGGCTGTGGCGGCCTATGGCGGCCAGGTGCTGGCCATCGCCTTCGAGCATGACCGCTCCACCACCAAGCTGCTGGCCAAGGTGCGTAAGCTGGCCGGCTGATCGCGGCACGCTGCAAACGACAAGGCCGGCAGGAGCATCGCTCGCTGCCGGCCTTGTCGTTTCAGGCTACGCGGTGGGTCAGTGGTGCATGTGACCCTTCATGTCCTTCATGTCATCCTTGCCCGCCGCTGCCGCATTGCGGTCTTCGACGTTGAAGGTCACCTCGACCTTGCCGGCCTTCTCGAAGGTCAGCGTGGCCGGGACCTTTTCACCCGCCTGCAGCGGCTTGGACAGGCCCATCAACATGAGGTGGTAGCCATTGCCCGGCTGCATGGTGATCTTCTGGCCGGGTTTGACTTCCAGGCCACCATCGAGCTCGCGCATTTTCATGACGTTGCCTTCCATGGCCATGGTGTGGATTTCACCCGACTTGGCCACCGGCGAGGACACGCCCACCAGGCGATCCGGCGCGCTGCCCTTGTTCTCGATGCTCAGGTAGGCGCCGGCGGCCGGTTGGCCCGGGACCGTCGCGCGGGCGTAGGGATGGCCGATCTCGAGCTGGCCCAGCTTGTATTCATGGGCCTGCGACAGCGGGGCGGCAGCCAGCAGGGCGGAGGTGATGGCCAGGGTGGCCAGCTTTTGGACGAAATGCTTCATATCAGTGATTCCTGGTTGTCTTGTTCATGTCTGGAATGCGGGCGCGCGGCCTGCAGGGGTGGGCGCAAAGGCCCGGGGGACGGCGGGTTCAGGCCGGCGGGGCGCGGGCCCGGGGCGAACCCGGTTCCAGGCTGAGCGAACGCAGGCGTGGTGCAGTGCCGGCCAGCGGATAGCTGATGCCGGGCAGGACCGTGGTATCGAAGGAAGAATCCGCTGCCGGCGAGGCCGCCTGGCTGCCGCAACAGAGCGGGCAATGGCTGGCCGCCAGGTGCGCCGGTGCATTGCCGGAAGCGCCACCGCCTACGCTGCAGATGGCCATGGCCGGGCTGTCCCGCAGGGTGCGCGCGGCGGCCTGCTGCCACCAGGGCGCCGCCACCATCGCCAGCAGCAGCGCCAGGCTGGTCCACACCTGCAGGCGCAGCCAGGGGCGGCGCAAGGCAAGTCGTGGGGGGAAGGGACGCAGGCGGGAAGACATGGGGCCTGATTATAGCGCCCGTCCCCCTTTTTGCCCGGCGCTCTGCTTGATCCCGATCAGGGGATGTCCCGCAATGCGAGCCGCCCGCCCCGCCTGCCAGTGCGGGCGGCGGCGGGCCTTCATGCAAATTGATTGTTGACAGGCGCTAGGCTAGACTTAGCGTCTTTTCGGGTTTTTGGGTTTTCGTTCACATTTTTCCAAGGGAGACTGCATGTCCTACACCAACAAGCTGACACTGCGCGCGATGGTCGCCGCCCTGTCCCTGGCTGCCGTCTGCGCAGCCCCGGCCATGGCTGCCGACAAGTCGGTTGCCGTGACCGCCATCGTCGAACACCCGGCCCTGGACGCCGTGCGTGACGGCGTGAAGGACGAGCTCAAGGAAGAAGGCTTCGAAGCCGGCAAGAACCTGAAGTGGGAATACCAGAGCGCCCAGGGCAACACCGGCACCGCCGCCCAGATCGCCCGCAAGTTCGTCGGTGACAAGCCCGACGTCATCGTGGCCATCGCCACCCCCTCGGCACAAGCCCTGGTGTCGGCGACCAAGAGCATCCCGGTGGTCTATTCCGGCGTGACCGATCCGGTGGCCGCGCAACTGGTGAAGGACTGGAAAGCCTCCGGCACCAACGTCACGGGCGTGTCGGACCTGCTGGAACTGGACAAGCAAATCGACCTGATCAAGCGTGTGGTCCCCAAAGCCAAGCGCGTGGGCATGGTCTACAACCCGGGTGAAGCCAATTCCGCCGTGGTGGTCAAGGCCCTGAAGGAACTGCTGGCCAAGTCCAACATGACCCTGGTGGAAGCCGCTGCACCCCGTTCCGTGGACGTCGGTTCGGCCGCCAAGAGCCTGATCGGCAAGGTCGACGTGATCTACACCAATACCGACAACAACGTGGTGTCGGCCTATGAAGCCCTGGTCAAGGTCGGCAACGACGCCAAGATCCCGCTGGTGGCCTCCGACACCGACAGCGTCAAGCGCGGCGCCATCGCTGCCCTGGGCGTGAACTACTACGACCTGGGCCGCCAGACCGGCAAGGTGGTCGGCCGCATCCTCAAGGGTGAAAAGCCGGGCGACATCGCCTCGGCCACCAGCAGCAAGCTGGAATTGTTCGTCAACACCGCCGCCGCCCAGAAGCAGGGCGTGACCCTGTCGCCGGAACTGGTGAGCTCGGCCAAGACCGTCATCAAGCAATAAGCAAGGTATCGCCTGAAGATCCCGCTGCCATGCGGGATCTTCCGTATCTGGCCGCAACACCGCAGCAAGATGTGCCCATATGCATAACGGGCCCGGTCGAGAGGAACGCCGAGGCCTGACCACCATGAACGAGGAGAGGACCATGTTTGCAGTATCGAAGTCACTGCGCGCCATCGCCGGCGCGCTCGCCCTGAGCGCTATCTGCGCTTCCGCCCTGGCAGCCGAGAAAGTGGTGGCCATCACCTCCTTCGTCGAACACCCGGCGCTGGACGCCGTGCGTGACGGCACCAAGGATGAACTGATCGCCGAAGGCTTCGAGCCCGGCAAGAACCTGAAGTGGGATTTCCAGAGCGCCCAGGCCAATGCCGGTACCGCCGGCCAGATCGCCAAGAAGTTCGTGGGTGACAACCCCGACGTGATCGTGGCCATCGGCACTCCCTCGGCGCAGCCGATGGTGGCCGCGACCAAGAGCATCCCCATCGTCTACTCGGCCATCGCCGATCCCATGGCCGCGCAGCTGGTCAAGGACTGGAAGCCGTCCGGCACCAACGTGACGGGCCTGTCGCACATGCTGGACCCGGTCAAGCAGGTCGAGGTCATCAAGCGCGTCGTGCCCGAGGCCAAGCGTGTGGGCGTGGTTTACAATCCGGGCGAAGCCAATTCCGTGTCGGCCCTGAACAACCTCAAGGGCGAGCTGCAGAAAGCCGGCCTGACCCTGGTGGAAGCCGCCGCGCCCCGTTCGGTGGACGTGGCCCCGGCCGCCAAGAGCCTGATCGGCAAGATCGACGTGATGTACACCACCACCGACAACAACGTGGTCTCGGTCTTCGAGTCGCTGGCCAAGGTCTGCAACGATGCCAAGATCCCGCTGATCGCCTCCGACACCGGCAGCGTCAAGCGCGGTGCCGTGGCCGCCCTGGGTGTGAACTTCTACGACATGGGCCGCCAGACCGGCAAGGTCGTGGCCCGTATCCTGAAGGGCGAGAAGGCCGGCGAGATTGCCTCGTCGCCGGTCAAGAACCTGGAGCTGTACGTCAATACCTCGGCGGCGCAGAAGCAGGGCGTGACCCTGTCGCCGGAGTTTTTGAAGTCGGCCACCAAGGTCCTCAACTGAAACTGAGCATGACCGCAGTCTGATTCGTCGGCCATGCACCGCCGGCGCCGCACCACCCGTGCAGCGCCGGCGCCACGCAGAAGACATTCGGCATTGGCGTACCGCGCCGTGCCGAATGTGTTTTTTTTAGAAAGTCCTTTTTATGTCGCTGTATACCCTCCTGGGCGCCTTGGAGATCGGCCTGATCTTCAGTCTGGTGGCCCTCGGCGTGCTGATTTCCTTCCGCATCCTGGTGTTCCCTGACCTGACCGTCGACGGCAGCTTCCCGCTGGGCGGCGCGGTGGCCGCCACCATGATCGCAGCCGGTTTCAACCCTTTCCTTGCCACCTTCGTCGCGCTGCTGGCCGGTGCGCTGGCTGGTTTCATCACCGCCTGGCTGAACGTGCGCCTGAAGATCATGGACCTGCTGGCCAGTATCCTGATGATGATCGCGCTGTACTCGATCAACCTGCGCGTCATGGGTAAACCCAACGTGCCGCTCATTTCGGAGCCGACCATCTTCACCATCCTGCAGCCGGACTCGATCCCCGATTACGTGGCCCGACCGCTGATCCTGCTGGTGGTGGTGACTGGTGCCAAGCTGCTGCTGGACTGGTTCTTCTCTTCCGAGATCGGCCTGGCCATGCGCGCCACCGGCGCCAATGCCCGCATGGCGCGTGCCCAGGGCATCGCCACCGGCCGCGCCACGCTGGCCGGCATGGCCCTGGCCAATGCCCTGGTGGCCCTGGCCGGTGCCCTGTTTGCCCAGACCCAGGGTGGATCGGACATCTCCATGGGCATCGGTACCATCGTCATCGGCCTGGCCGCCGTGATCATCGGCGAGAACATCCTGCCGGCGCGCCGCCTGGTGTGGACCACGCTGGCGGTGATCCTGGGCGCGATCCTGTATCGCTTCTTCATTGCCCTGGCGCTCAACAGCGACTTCATCGGCCTGCAGGCGCAGGACCTGAACCTGGTCACGGCCGTGCTGGTGATGCTGGCCCTGGTGCTGCCCATGGGCAAGCGCAAGCTCAAACTGTTGCGGAAGGGAGCCTGAGATGTTGAAAGCCACCGATCTCAAGATCACCTTCAATCCCGGCACGCCCATCGAGAACCCGGCCCTGCGCGGTCTCTCGCTGGAGATCCCGACCGGCCAGTTCGTGGCCGTGATTGGCTCCAACGGGGCCGGCAAGTCGACCTTCCTCAACGCCATCTCCGGTGACCTGCTGGTCGATACCGGCAAGATCGAAATCGACGGTACCGACGTCACCCGCAAGCAGGCCTGGGACCGCGCCGGCATGGTGGCACGCGTGTTCCAGGATCCGATGGCCGGTACCTGCGAGGCGCTGACCATCGAGGAGAACATGGCGCTGGCGATGGCCCGTGGACGCCGTCGCGGCTTCAACTTCGCCATTCGCGGCAAGATGCGCGAGCTGTTCCGCGAGAAGCTGGCCATCCTCAACCTGGGCCTGGAGAATCGCCTCACCGACCGCATCGGCCTGCTCTCGGGCGGCCAGCGCCAGGCGGTGAGCCTGTTGATGGCCTCGCTGCAGCCATCGCGCATCCTGCTGCTGGATGAGCATACGGCCGCGCTGGACCCGAAGACGGCCGCCTTCGTGCTGGAACTGACGGCCAAGATCGTCTCCGAGGCCAAGCTGACCACCATGATGGTGACCCACAGCATGCGCCAAGCGCTGGACTACGGCGACCGCACCGTGATGCTGCACCAGGGCCGCGTGGTGCTGGATGTTTCCGGCCCCGAACGCGCCGGGCTGGACGTGCCGGACCTGCTCAAGATGTTCGAGCAGACGCGCGGCGAGAAGCTCTCGGACGACGCCCTGCTGCTGGGCTGATCGGCCCCGCCAACGAAAACGGCTCCCGCGGGAGCCGTTTTTTCATGGGCGCAGCGGATCCTCAGCTGCCACCGTCATAGCCATTCTGGCGCCAGGCTTCATATACCACCACCGCCACCGTATTGGACAAGTTGATGCTGCGATTGCCCGGCCGCATCGGCAGGCGGATGCGCTGTGCAGTGGGGAAGGATTCACGCCGCTCCGGTGCCAGCCCGCGCGTTTCCGAGCCGAACACGAAGGTATCGCCCGGACGGAAGGCCAGGCCGGCAAAGGGTGTGGAGCCATGCGTGGTCATGGCGAACATGCGTGTCTCATCGAACTGCGGATCCTGGCGGCGATGGGCCAGGAACTGGTCCCAGTCCTTGTGCACCTGCATGTTGGCGTATTCGTGGTAATCCAGCCCGGCACGCCGCATCTTGGCGTCATCGAGCGGGAAGCCGAGCGGCTCCACCAGGTGCAGTTGCGCGCCGGTATTGGCGCACAGGCGGATGATGTTGCCGGTATTGGGAGGGATCTCCGGCTCGACCAGGACGACGTGGAACAAAAAACTCTCCTGCAATGAAAAGAATGGCCGACCCGTTTCAGGTCGGCAGGGTGCGCGCAAAGACCAGGTTGGTCACGCGCCGGGCGCCGTGCCGCTTGAGCACGATCGCCACTTCATTCAAGGTGGCCCCGGTGGTCATGACATCGTCGACGATGCCCACATGCAGCCCACGCACCTGGTCCATGGCCGCGAAGGGCAGGGCGAAGGCCGAACGCACGTTGCGCGCGCGGGCCCCCACCGGCAGGGCCGACTGGGCCTCGGTTTCCTTCTTGCGTTCCAGCAGGCGGGGGAGCACCGGGATGTCCATGAGCTTGCCCAGCGGCCGGGCGATTTCCAGTGCCTGGTTGAAACCGCGTTCCTGCAGGCGCGCCAATCCCAGCGGCACCGGCGCCAGCAAGATCGGCATCGGCAACTGGACGTCGCTGCCCGGCACCGGATTGCGCCGCGTGGCATCGAAGATCAGTCGCGCCAGCAGCGGTGCCAGGCGCAGGTCGCCGCCGAACTTCAAGGCCAGGGCCAACTGGTCGGAGGGGGCGAAATAATCGGTGGCCACGATGGTGGCGTCGAAAGCCGGGCGGTCCTTCAGGCAGGCGCCGCAGCGCAGCTCCTTGCCGGTGACCGGCATGGGCAGGGCGCACTGGATGCAGCGGCGGTGCTGGCGCGTGTAGAAACGTTTGTGGCAGGGCGCGCACAGGGTCTCGCGTCCGGCCGCGCCGCACAGCGCGCAGGAAGACGGCAGCAGTTGCGGCATGTGCGCCAGCAGGCGCTGCAGCCAGCCGGGGTCGCCGGGCTTGCCCGGTCGTGGCGGTTTGCCGGCCACGGCGCGATAGGCGGTACCAGGCTTGGCCTGGGGCGATGCAGCAGCGGGTTTGGAGGATTTGAGATCCATGCGAGGTGCGCCCGGGAAAAATGGATTTCGACTAAACTACGCGCATTATCGCATCAGCCCCGTAGATAGTCGGTCCTTCGCTGGCCGCCCGAGCTTGCCACGCTGCTGCGCAGTCCATCTTCCTGTTCCGTTGCCCATGTCCCTGCCGCCGCCTTCTGCCAGCGCCAAGCTGAGCGCTCCCATCGACCTGCCCCTGGTGCGCCGCCGCTTCGGCCAGCCCCAGCGCGTGGCCGAATCCGATTTCCTGCGGCGCGAAGTGTCGGCCCGCATGCAGGAGCGTCTGGCCCTGGTAAAAATCGCCCCGCGTGAAGTCCTGGACGCCGGATGCGGCGAAGGCGCCGACCTGCCGGTGCTGCAGAAGCGCTATCCCGAGGCCCAGGTGATCGGCCTGGACGGCGCCTACGGCATGCTGGCCAAGGCTGCCGACCACCAGCGCGGCGCGCAGACGGCCATGAACCGCCTGTTCGGTTCCATCAACAAGTGGCTCGGCTCCGGTCCGCATGCCGGCGGGCCGGAACTGGCCTGCGCCGACTTCGCCAGCCTGCCGCTGGCGGCCAATGCGCTGGACCTGGTCTGGTCCAACTTGGCCCTGCACTGGCATCCCCAACCCGACCGCGTGTTTGCCGAGTGGCGTCGCGTGCTGCGGGTGGAGGGCCTGCTGATGTTTTCCTGCTTCGGCCCCGATACCCTGCGCGAAGTGCGCAGCGCCTTCGAACAAATCGATCTTGCACCGCACACCTTGCCCTTCGTCGACATGCACGACTTCGGCGACATGCTGGTCAATGCCGGTTTTTCCACCCCGGTGATGGACATGGAAACCATCACCGTGACCTACGAGACCCCCCAGCGCCTGCTGGAAGACGTGCGCGCCTGGGGCGGCAATCCGCTGGAATCGCGGCGCCGCAGCATGATGAGCCGCAGCCAGTACCAGCGCCTGCTGGCGGCCTTCGAGGCCATGCGCAAGCCCGACGGCAAGATCCCGCTGACCTTCGAGGTCGTCTACGGCCATGCCTTCCGCCCGGTACCCAAGACCACTGCGGCCGGCGAGAGCATCATTCGCTTCGAACGTCCGCCGCGATAGTCGAAACTTCATATAAGGCTTAGTCGCCCAGCCCTATCTGGCCTGCCTGATAGTTGCTGTATCGTTACGCCCTGCCTGTTCCTGCCGAAACCTTCATGTCGCCGCAAAGCCGCGCCCCTGGCGGCTTTGAGCCCGCTATCGGGGTCCGCCGCAGGGGCCGGAAACGCCAGCGTTGTCAATGCGGCGGTGCGTGCTTGATCCATGGCGACGTTAGCCCTTATACTCAAATGGGTAAAAAAATTCACACAAAGAAATTCCAGTACCACCGAATAGCAAGAATAAATAAAGACCGCAAAACGGATAGCCACGGACTGCGCCCCACGCAAGACGGCCCCCGCCAAGAACGGGCAGGCCCGCATCCAGTGAGCATCCCCTGCGGTGAGAGACAGAGACACGCTCGACCGACAATCATGCTGGCGAGGTGCCATGGAGACGCGGGAATGGATATTGAAGCGCAATTGTTCGATTGCGCCACGCCAGCTGGCGTGGGTCTTCGCAGTCCTTTGTACGGTTTCACTCACGGTCGCGCTGGGCTTCACGCTGCGCGGCGCTTGGATCATCCTGGTTTTTTCATGCATTGAACTGGTAGCGGTGGGCGCGGCCATGCTGGTCTACGCCCGTCACGCCACCGATCGCGAAGTGCTGGTGCTGGCCGATCATGGCCTGGAGGTGGAAGTCATCCAGGGCAGCCGTTCGCGTCGCAGCAGCTTGCAGTTGCATGGCATGCGCAGCGCTTTTCCTGTGGGCCGGCAGTCGCTGGTGGCCCTGGAAAGCCGGGGGCAGCGCGTGGAAATTGGCCGGTTCATGAGCTTGTGGCAACGGCGCGCATTCGTGCAGGAGCTGCAACAGGAACTGGCCGCCAGGGGTGGCGGGATGGCAGCACTCTCATTCTTATAATTTTGGGCTTTTGAGGAAATCCATGAAACTTGCGAAGCGCCTTCAATCCTTGACCCTCGGTGCCTCGCTGCTGGCGGCCGGCTTGCCGGCCTGGGCAGTGGTGGATAGTCCGGGCGGACCGGCCGTGCTGCAGATGAATTTCCAGCCACCGGTGACCAAGATCGCCGAGCAGATCTACGACCTGCACATCCTGATGCTCATCATCTGCCTGGTCATCTTCGTGGCCGTGTTCGGGGTGATGTTCTATTCCATCATCAAGCACCGCAAGTCGGTCGGCCACAAGCCCGCCAGCTTCCACGAAAGCACGACCGTGGAAATCGCCTGGACCGTGGTGCCATTCCTGATCGTGATCGGCATGGCCCTGCCGGCCACCAAGACGGTGGTGGCGATGAAGGACACCTCCAACGCCGACCTCACCATCAAGGTCACCGGCATGCAGTGGAAGTGGGGGTATGACTACCTCAAGGGCGATGGTGAAGGAATCTCCTTCCTCTCCAGCCTGGCCACGCCGCGCGAGCAGGTCACCGATCCCACCCTGAAGAAAAACGACAACTACCTCATCGAGGTCGACAATCCGGTGGTGGTGCCCGTCAACAAGAAGGTGCGCATCGTCACCACGGCCAATGACGTGATCCACTCCTGGACCATCCCCGCCTTCGGCGTGAAGCAGGATGCGATTCCCGGCTTCGTGCGCGACACCTGGTTCCGTGCCGAGAAGATCGGCACCTATCGCGGCCAGTGCGTGGAACTGTGCGGCAAGGATCACGCCTTCATGCCCATCGTGGTCAACGTGGTCAGCGATGACGACTACAAGAAATGGGTCGAGGGCAAGAAGAAGGAAATGGCCGCCAAGGCCGACGACCCCAGCAAGGTCTGGACGGTGGATGAGCTGAAGCAGCGCGGCGAGAAGGTCTATGCGGCCAACTGCGTGGCCTGCCACCAGGCCAATGGCAAGGGCGTGCCGGGTGCCTTCCCGGCGCTCGATGGTAGCGCGATGGTCAATGGCCCCAAGGATGGCCAGATCCACATCCTGCTCAACGGCAAGAACGCCATGCCGGCCTGGAAGGGCGTCTTGAACGACACCGAAATCGCCGCCGTGATCACGTATACGCGCAACAGCTGGTCCAACAAGGCCCAGGAAAACATCGTGCAGCCGGCCGAAGTCCTGGCCGCCCGCAAGTAATCGTTTGGAGAACCGGACATGACTACCACCGTCGATCACGCCCCCGATCATTCCCACGATCACGGGCATGGGCACGCTCACGATGACCACGCGCACGACCATCCGCACGGCTGGCGGCGCTGGCTCTTCGCCACCAACCACAAGGACATCGGTACGCTCTACCTGTGGTTCTCGTTCACCATGCTGCTCTCGGGCGGTGTGCTGGCGCTGTTGATCCGGGCCGAGCTGTTCCAGCCGGGCCTGCAGTTCTTCCGTCCTGAATTCTTCAACCAGCTCACCACCATGCACGGCCTGGTGATGGTGTTCGGTGCGATCATGCCCGCCTTCGTGGGCTTCGCCAACTGGATGATCCCGCTGCAGATCGGGGCCTCCGACATGGCCTTTGCGCGCATGAACAACTTCTCGTTCTGGCTGCTGCCACCGGCCGCGCTCCTGCTGGCCGGTTCCTTCCTGGTGCCGGGCGGCGCCACCGCGGCCGGCTGGACGCTGTATGCCCCGCTGTCGACCCAGATGGGCCCCGGCATGGACATGGGCATCTTCGCCATGCACATCATGGGCGCGTCCTCGATCATGGGTTCGATCAACATCATCGTCACCATCCTGAACATGCGTGCCCCCGGCATGACGCTGATGAAGATGCCCATGTTCTGCTGGACCTGGCTCATCACCGCCTACCTGCTCATCGCCGTGATGCCCGTGCTGGCCGGTGCCATCACCATGACGCTGACCGACCGCCACTTCGGCACCTCCTTCTTCAACGCCGCCGGCGGCGGTGACCCGGTGATGTACCAGCACATCTTCTGGTTCTTCGGCCACCCCGAGGTCTACATCATGATCCTGCCGGCCTTCGGCATCGTCTCGCAGATCATCCCGGCCTTCGCGCGCAAGCCGCTGTTCGGCTATGCCTCGATGGTGTATGCGACCGCTTCGATTGCGATCCTCTCCTTCATCGTCTGGGCGCACCACATGTTTACCACCGGCATGCCGGTGACCGCGCAGCTGTTCTTCATGTACGCCACCATGTTGATTGCGGTGCCGACCGGCGTGAAGATCTTCAACTGGATCGCCACCATGTGGCGCGGCTCCATGACCTTCGAGACGCCGATGCTGTTCTCGGTGGGCTTCATCTTCGTCTTCACCATGGGCGGCTTCACCGGCCTGATCCTGGCGGTGACCCCCATCGACATCCAGATGCAGGATACCTACTACGTGGTGGCCCACTTCCACTACGTGCTGGTGGCCGGTTCGCTCTTCGCGCTCTTCGCGGGCTACTACTACTGGGGCCCGAAGTGGACCGGCTTCATGTACAACGAATGGCGCGGCAAGTTCCACTTCTGGGCTTCGCTGATCACCTTCAACATCACCTTCTTCCCGATGCACTTCCTGGGACTGGCAGGCATGCCGCGCCGTTATGCGGATTACCCGGCGCAGTTCACCGACTTCAACATGATTGCCTCCATCGGCGCCTTCGGTTTCGGGCTGTCGCAGGTGTACTTCCTGTTCTTCGTGGTGATCCCCTCGATCAAGGGTGGCAAGAAGGCGGAAGCCAAGCCCTGGGAAGGTGCCGAGGGCCTGGAATGGACCGTGCCCAGCCCGGCGCCTTTCCACACCTTCGAAGAACCGCCGGTGGTGAAGTGATCGCCTGTGGGCAAGACAAATCATCACACCTGATGCAAAGGCAACCCTCATGACCGAACGCAAGAAACCCGACAACCTGCGCACCGGACTGCTGCTGGGACTGGTGGCGCTGGCCTTCTTCGTCGGCATCTTCATCAACCGCATCTGGTTCGCCAAATGAGCAGACAGGACGATCAGGCAGGCCAGTCAGAAGAGGCAACATCACGCGGCCTGAACCGCGTGATGTTCAGGAAGCTGGTGGTGGTGGCTGTGCTGATGTTCGGCTTTGGCTATGCGCTCATTCCGGTCTATCGCAAGATCTGCGAGGTGACCGGCGTGAACTTCCTCACGCCCAAGGATGTGACGGTGGAAGCGCCGGCCAACACGCAGATCGACAAGACGCGCACCATCACCGTGGAGTTCGATGGCAATGCCCAGGGACCGTGGCGCTTCCGCCCGACCGTGGCCAGCATGCAGGTGCACCCGGGCGAGATGACGCAGGTCACCTACGAAGTGGTCAACACCCAGCCGCGCAATGTGGATGCCCAGGCCATCCCGAGCTATGCACCGCTGCAGTCGGCGGCCTTCTTCAAGAAGGTGGAGTGCTTCTGCTTCACGCAGCAGACACTGGGACCGAACCAGGCCAAGCAGATGCCGGTGGTTTTTTATATCGATCCCAAGCTGCCCAAGGAAGTGACCACGATCACGCTGTCCTATACCTTCTTCGAGATCAACGGCAAGGCCAAGACGGCGGGCTGACCAGCCCCGAGGAGCGGGTATGAACGATGAGCTGAAACAGGCGGCGCAGCGCAAGGCCTCCTTCGGCGCGACGATGAAGGCGGTGTTCTGGTCCTTCTTCGGCGTGCGCAAGCGCAAGGATTACGAGTCGGATGCGGCGCGCCTGAATCCGGTGCACGTCATCATCGCCGGCATTCTCGGTGCGGTGATCTTCGTGACCGTGCTGGTGAGCATCGTCAAGCTGGTGGTGCGCAGTGCGGCAGGCGCATGAGGCAGATGATGCGGATGATGCGGATGAGGCTCACCGAAAAAGAGCATTAAGGAAAAGTAAACCCTGTATCGCAAGAGCATTCAACGCAGCTTAATGCCTATCTTTGCTGCTCTTGCCCAGGCCAGGACAATCAGATTTCGTACCGGGAGAAGAACATGAGTTCTCAACAAGCCAAGGCACCCCATTATTTCGTCCCAGGCCCGTCGCGCTGGCCGATGCTGGCGGGCATTTCCATGCTCATCACCATGATCGGGGCCTCGGCCTGGGTCAATGGCGTCTCATGGGCCCCCTACGTCAACCTCCTCGGCATCCTGATGGTGCTGGTGGTGCTGTACTACTGGTTCGGGGATGCGATCCGCGAATCGGAGTCCGGCCTCTACAGCGAGCGCATCGACCTGTCCTATCGCTGGAGCATGAGCTGGTTCATCTTCTCGGAGGTGATGTTCTTCGCGGCCTTCTTCGGTGCGCTGTTCTACGCGCGCAGCATCACCATGCCGTGGCTGGCCGACCTGGACCACAAGGTGATCTGGCCCGACTTCACCGGGCAGTGGGGCAATGTCGGCCCGGCCGGTACGGTGGAAAATTTCACCACCATGGGTCCGTTCCCGATCCCGACCATCAACACCCTGCTGCTGCTGACCTCGGGCGTGACGCTGACCATCTCGCACCACGCCATGCGCGCCGGCCATCGCGCGCAGACGGCTATATGGCTGTTCCTGACCATCCTGCTGGGCGCGGTCTTCATGGGCTTCCAGGCGTATGAATACATCCACGCCTACAGCGAGCTCAACCTCAAGCTCACCTCCGGCATCTACGGTTCGACCTTCTTCATGCTGACCGGCTTCCACGGCTTCCACGTGACCATGGGCGCGATCATGCTGTCGGTGGTGCTCTATCGCGTGCTGCGCGGACACTTCACGCCCACGCATCACTTCGCCTTCGAAGGCGCGGCCTGGTACTGGCACTTCGTGGACGTGGTGTGGCTGGGCCTGTATGTGGTGGTGTACTGGCTGTAAGGCGGGCACCGTCTGCAAAATGACAAAGCCGCACTTCGGTGCGGCTTTTTTGTGGGGTGCGTGCGGATGAAATCAGCGGATGCCGGTCGGCTGTATCCAGCCCAGTTTGTAGCTCAGCAGGATGAAGAGGAACAGCGCCACCGAGAAGCCGACCCGCAGCGTCAGCGCCTGGACCGTGCGATTGCTCTTGCCCTTGTCGCGCATCAGGAAGACCAATGCCGAGGCCAGGCTGGCCAGGATCAGGAGGAAGGCGATGGCGACGACGATTTTCATGAGGATGGAACCCTGTCTCCGAAGGCGTGCATGCGGTATGCTGCGACGCTGATGTGCAAGATTTTTTCTTGTCCTGTGTGCGCTTCATTGTAAGGCCAAACTTCATCGATGCCGACCCGATTCGTTTTTCGCCTCATCCCGTTTTGCGCCACGCTGCTCGTGGCCGCCGCCGGCATTGCGCTGGGACAGTGGCAGACGCATCGCGCCGAAGAGAAGCTGGCCTTGCAGCAGCGCATGCAGGCGCGCGGTGCCGACGCTCCTCTCAGTGCGCTGCCGGGAGATGCGAACGACGCGGAGTTCCGGCATATCCGCCTGCGCGGACACTATCTTGCCCAGTGGACGCTTTACCTGGAGAACCGCCCCTACAATGGCGCGGTCGGCTTCCATGTCCTCACGCTGTTCCAGCCCGAGGGCAGCGGACCGGCCGTAGTCGTGGCACGTGGCTGGGCACCGCGCGATGCCGCCGATCGTACGCGTGTGCCACAGGTGCCGCCGCCCTCGGTTGTCACCGAGGTGGAGGGCGTCCTGCGTCGCGATGCCGGGCACGTGCTGCAACTGGGGACGGCCGATGCGCCGCGTCCGCAGGCCATCCTGCAGAATCTCGATGTGGCGGCGCTGTCCAAGGCCAGCGGCTTGCCGCTCGCGCCGCTGGTGATCGAGCAGGGCGGGGCGGCGGGCGATACCTTGGTGCGCGACTGGCCGGCGCCCTCATTGGGCATCGATCGTCATCGTGGCTATGCCGTGCAGTGGTACGCACTGGCGGGCATGGCCCTTCTTTTTTTCATCGTGACAGGATTCAAACGTGGTCGTCATGACAAAACCTGAAGCTGCGCAAGCCGCACAAGCCAACCCCGAGGAGGAGGCGCGCCGCCGCCGCATCGGCCGCTGGAAGATGCTGGCGGTGGTGGCCGTGTGCGCCGCCCCGATGATCGCTTCCTACCTCACCTATTACGTGATCAAGCCGCAGAGCCGCAACAACTATGGCGCGCTGATCGATCCGCGCCAGTATCCGATTCCCGATCTCGGCAGCAGTGCCATCGATGGTTCTCCGGCCAAGCTGCAGGATTACAAGGGCAAGTGGGTCATGCTGCAGGTCGATCGCGGCGACTGTGGTGAGCCCTGCCAGAAAAAACTGCTGACCATGCGCCAGCTGCGGCTGATGCAAGGCAAGGAAATGGAGCGCATCGAGCGTGTATGGCTGGTCACCGATCGCGCTCCGGTTGCGACCTTGCTCCTGCGCGAATTCGACGGAACCGATATCCTTCGGGTTGACGCCGGCAAATTGCAGTCCTGGTTGCCGGCCGATGCCGGCACCTCGGCCGAAGACCACATCTACCTGATCGACCCGCTGGGCAACCTGATGATGCGCTTCCCCAAGGACCCCGATCCCGGCAAGATGAAGAAGGACATTTCCAAATTGCTGCGAGCTTCTTCCATCGGCTGATGCAGGTGGATCACAGTCGCGCAGTGACGCACGTTTGACTCAAGATGAATGCAACGACGCTGATACAACTGGGCCTGACCGGGCTCGTGGTGGCCCTGATTCCATTGGCGCTGGTATGGCGCGCACAGGGCGTGGCCAACAAATACCGCAAGCTGGTGTGGGTGACGCTGTTCTTTACCTTCGACCTGATCATGTTCGGGGCCTTCACGCGCCTGACCGATTCGGGCCTGGGCTGTCCGGACTGGCCGGGCTGCTACAGCCATGCCAATCCGCTGCTGGCGCATGAGCACATCAATGCCGCGCAGGAGGCCATGCCCTTCGGCCCCGTGACCTGGGCCAAGGCCTGGATCGAAATGATCCACCGCTATTTCGCCATGGCCGTGGGTTTCCTCATCATCGTGCTGATGGTGGCCGCCTGGCGGCGCTGGATCAAGTCGGGCAAGACCGAACTGCAGTTCCGGCCGTGGTTCCCGACGGCGCTGCTGGGCTTCGTCTGCCTGCAGGGCGCCTTCGGTGCCTGGACCGTGACCATGAAGCTGCAGCCCATCATCGTCACCATCCACCTGCTGCTGGGGCTGACGCTCTTGGCCATGCTGGCCTGGCTGGGCGCGCGGCAGGAGCAGCATGTGCCGGTCTCGCCCACGGGCCGCGCGCTGGTCGTGCCGGCCACCATCGGCGCGGCATTGCTGGGCTTGCAGATCGCGCTGGGCGGCTGGGTCAGCACCAATTACGCGGCGCTGGCCTGTTCCGACTTCCCGCTGTGCAATGGCAAGCTGGTGCCGGAGATGGACTTCGAACATGGCTTCACGCTCTGGCGCCATCTCGGCATGACCTCCTCAGGCGATTACCTGCCGGTGGAAGCGCTGACCGCGATCCACTGGGTGCATCGCAGTTTTGCCTTTGTCGTCATCTTGTATGTTGTATGGCTGGCACACCGCGCGCTGCGTGATGAGGGCTTGCGCAAGACCGCCCGCTGGATGCTGACGGTGCTGGGTTTGCAGCTCTGTACTGGTCTTGCGACCATCTATCTGAACTGGCCGCTGGCCATTGCGGTGATCCACAACGGCGGTGCGGCGCTGCTGGTCATCCTGATGGTCATGTTAAACTACAAGGTCCGTTACGCACCCTCCGGCCTGGCCGCCGCTGCTCCACCAGCATCCGCCCGGCCCGTCACGCCATGACCACATTGACCGCCCAACCCAACCGCATCGCCCAGTACTGGGCACTGACCAAGCCGCGCGTGACGCAGCTGGCGGTGTTCTGTGCCGTGATCGGCATGTTCCTCTCCACGCCTGACCTGCCGGACTGGCGCAAGGTCGTCTTCGGCACGCTGGGCATCTGGCTCCTGGCCGGTGCCGCCTTCGCCATCAACTGCCTGGTCGAGCGCGAGATCGATTCGCGCATGGCCCGCACCGCCCGTCGCCCGATGGCGCGCGGCGAAATCACGGTGGGCCAGACGCTGGTATTCTCGGGCGTGCTCGGTGGCCTGGGCATGTGGGTGCTGTACAACCTGGTCAATCCGCTGACCATGTGGCTGACCTTCGCCACCTTTGTCGGCTACGCCATCATCTACACCATCATCCTGAAACCGGCGACTTCGCAGAACATCGTCATCGGCGGCCTGGCCGGTGCCATGCCGCCCGCGCTGGGCTGGGCGGCCATGGCCAATGACGTGCCGATGCAGGCCTGGGTGCTGGTGATGATCATCTTCATCTGGACCCCGCCGCACTTCTGGGCGCTGGCCATGTACCGTCGCGACGACTACGCCAAGTCCGGCCTGCCGATGCTGCCCATCACGCACGGCTTGGAAGTGACCAAGCTGCACATCCTGATGTACACCATCGCACTGCTGGCGGTGAGCATGCTGCCCTTCGCCATCGGCATGAGCGGGCTGATCTACCTGGGCACGGCCATCGTACTGGGGGCGATCTTCTTCTGGTATTCGTGGCAGATCTATCGCCACTACACCGACCTGATCGCGCGCAAGGCCTTTGCCTATTCGATCGTCTACCTGTCCATCCTGTTTGCGGTGCTGCTGGTGGACCACTACTTCCTGTTCCGCAGTTTCTGATTCCCTGAACACATGAAACGATTCCTTTCGGCGCTGCTGCTGGCTGGCTGCGCGACGCTGCTGGCGGCCTGCGGGCCCTCCAAGCCTGAACTCAAGTTCAACAATACCGATGTCACCGGGCTGGATTACGCCAAGGACTTCGCACTGACCGACCACACCGGCAAGCCGCGCACCCTGGCCGATTTCAAGGGCAAGGTAGTGGTGATGTTCTTCGGCTATACCCAATGCCCGGACGTGTGCCCGACCACCATGGTCGAGATGTCCAACGTCATGAAGGAACTGGGTCCGGATGCCGACCGCGTGCAGGTGCTCTTCGTCACCGTCGATCCTGAGCGCGACACCCAGGAAGTGCTGGCGCAATACGTACCGGCCTTCGACAAGCGTTTCCTGGGCTTGCGCGGCGACCTGCAGCAGACCGAGAAGGTGGCCAAGGAATTCAAGGTGTTCTACCAGAAGGTGCCGGGCAAGCAGCCGGGCAGCTACACGATGGATCACACCGCAGGCAGCTATGTATTCGACCCGCAGGGACACATCCGACTCTTCGTCAAGCACGGCCAGGGGCCGCAGACGCTGGCGCATGACATCAAGTTGCTGCTGTCGTGATGGCTTGAAACGATATAAATCGTTTGGATAAAAAGAAAGGCGCCCGAGGGCGCCTTTTTCATTGCTGCTGACCGCAATCAAATGCCGATCAGCGATCAGGAATAAGCCTGCAGCGAGCTCTTCATCTTCTTCAGCGCGACCGCTTCGATCTGGCGGATACGTTCAGCCGACACGCCGAACTCGTCAGCCAGCTCATGCAGGGTCGCACCCGAGCCATCGTCATTGGCCAGCCAGCGGGCTTCGACGATGCGGCGCGAGCGGTCATCCAGCTTGGACAGGGCAGCTTCCAGGCCTTCGGACTGCAGACGGTCGTATTGCTTGGCTTCGATCACGCGGGTCGGTTCCGAATTGTCGGAGGACAGGTAGGCGATGGGCGCGAACTTGTCATCTTCATCATCGGTGGGCGACTCCAGGGCGATATCGCGACCGGACAGACGGGTTTCCATCTCGATCACTTCTTCGCGCTTGACGTCCAGGGTCTTGGCCAGGGCCTCGACCTGGGCCGGCGTCATCGCGTCCAGGCCTTCCTTGTGGCTACGCAGGTTGAAGAACAGCTTGCGTTGGGCCTTGGTGGTCGCGACCTTCACGAGACGCCAGTTTTTCAGGATGTACTCGTGGATCTCGGCCTTGATCCAGTGCATGGCATAAGACACCAGACGCACGTTCTGGCCCGGGTCGAAGCGCTTGACGGCCTTCATCAGGCCGATGTTGCCTTCCTGGATCAGGTCGGCATGCGGCAGGCCATAGCCGAGATAGCCACGGGCAATCGACACCACCAGGCGCAGGTGCGACAACACCATCTTCTGGGCGGCACCCAGGTCGTTCTTTTCACGCAGGTCGCGGGCCAGCTTGACCTCTTCTTCGTGGGTCAGCATGGGCAGGCGGTTCACTGCCGAGATATACGCGTCGATATTGCCCAGGCTGCCGGAAAAACCCAGCGCGAGTGCATTGGACTCGGCAGGCATGAGTGCAGTTTGTGCAGACGCAGTTTTCATGGATTCTCCTTGGTTCCTTTGCGGAAACAGTATGAAACGGTAGGAAGCAAATGCTTCGGATGCCAGGGGCAATGTTTCCAACTTCCCTGGCGCGGCCTTGGGGCCGCTGCTGTTTGATGCAGTACTCCGGAAAACTGGAGCAATTCGATAAGGTATTCTAGCACTCGTCACCCAGGAGTGCTAATAGCATGATAGTGAGGGGGTAATAGCGTCAACCTATTGCTGTTCGCCCAATCATTGCATCCCTTTCCCTTCATATTAGTCGCCTTTGGGCGACAAAAGTTGCGACCAGGGTCAAAAGGGGACCAGAAACTTGTAACACTTTTTTGCAGCGCACCGGGGGCAGGAGAAAGCGCGCCAGCAGATTGGCCAGGACCGCTCAGGAGAGGGATCCGCAGTGCTGCAACTCGTCAATCGACGAGCTTGGTCTGATAAGAAGACGGGATGAAGGGCAATTTATTGTTGCGGGCAAACAGGCTCGATAAAATTTCCCGCCAGAAAGTCCAAAGCCCGCAGTGAGCGGGCTTTGTCCTCAATTTACAGGGGCACGACCAGTTACCCGGAAAACCCCTGTCTCTATGCATTCGAGTATAGCACCCGAACTTCCTCACTTTCAACAGGCTCACGGCATGCTGAAACACCTCACTGCACCCCGGTTGTCCACGTTGCAGCGCTTCTTCCTCACCACGTCGCAGACGGACACGCTCGGGTGTTATGCCTGGAATCAGGCGGTCGCGGCAGGGATGCTGCCGTTGCTTGCCGATGTCGAGGTGTCGCTGCGCAATGCATTGCACGGAGCACTATCACGCTACTACGGTGCGGTGGACTCCTTCGGCTGGATGATGCCCAGAGCCAACCCGGCACATGCCATCAATCCGGCTGCGCCCATGTTGCTGCCACCGATTCACAAATTGAGTTCCAGGTCCCGTGATGACGTCGTCTGCGCGATGGACAAAGTCAGTGGCAGGAAGCCCGCTGCTCATGTTGTCACCCCTGATGATGTGGTCGCGGCGTTGCCGTTGGGATTCTGGGAGGTGCTCATCGGCGCGCTCGCACACCACGCGCAGCCGAGGGGGTTGCAGGCTCATATTCTGGCGGCAGTCTTTCCTCATGCGCCGGACACAGCGCTTTTCCCTTATGACAGTCCCGCCTTCAGGAAACGTGTCGTCGCTCTGCTCAAAAGACTGCGCGATGTGCGCAACCGTATCGGACACCACGACGCCATCTGGACGATTCCGGAATTCGACCGATTCGGCACCCTTGGGCTCATCCCGCGCCGTCCGCGTCACACCGTCAACAGCCTGCGCCGCCTTGTGGATACTTTGGTCTGGTTTGCGGGGTGGATTGATCCGGCAATCTCCGTGCATCTGCGCAACAGCGACCACTGTTGGTCATTGCAGGCCTTGCTGGACCGGCATGCGCTGGCCACCTACCGGCGTTGGGGCGGCCGTGCCGGCACATTGCATCTGGTGCTGGACAGGGCGGCGACCCAGAATCATCGCATGGAGATGCGCAACCGGATGCTGGCCCCGCCCAGCGCCGCGCGTAGTATCGCGCGCTATTTCTACTGATGAAGCCAGCAAGCAGGCTTGCGGCTCAAGCCTTCCTGGCCAGCTGCCTGCGTACGGACAGCATCGCCCCGAACAAGCCCAACAAGCCGCTGATGGCCAGCAGCAGGCCGATGGCCATGGGGCTGGGCAAAGCCAGCTGGAATTCCGAGGCATACAGGTGGGCAAAGTCCAGGATGGCTTCATTGAGCGGCTGCTGCGCCGCCACCACCAGCCCCAGCGCCACCGCGCCCGCACACAGGCCCAGCAGCGCGCCGGTGTAGTAGAACGGACGATAGATGAAGGAATTGGTCGCCCCGAACAGGCGCGAAACCTCGATCTCGTCGCGCTGCGTCATCACCTGCAGGCGAATCGTGTTGAAAACGACCGCCACTACCACCGCCCCCAGCGTGATCCCCAGGAACAGCAGCACCAGCCGCAGGATGCGCAGCAGCGCCGCCAGGCGCTTGACCCACTCGGAATCGATCTGCACCGTATCCACGCCCGGCTGTTTCTTGAGCTGCTGGGCGATGTCGTCCACCCGGCTGGCATTCATGGCGTTCTCGAAGCCGGGCAGGCGCACCACATAGCTGTCCGGCAGCGGATTGCTGCCCAGCGTGGCCAGCACATCGGCCAGGCCGGTCTTGCTCTTCATCGCATCGAAAGCCTTCTCGCGCGGGATGAACTCGACCTTGCCGTTGGTATTGCTCTCCTTTAACACCTGGCTGATGGTCTTGCCCACCGCTTGCGCGGCCTCGCGGCTGGCATCGGGCTTCATGAAGATGCTGATCTCCGGCTCCACCGACATCTGCTCCGAGATCGGGCGCACGTTTTCCAGCGCCGAGAGGCCGGCAAAGGGCAGGGCCAGGGCAATCGAGACCACCAGCACGTTCAACAGGAAATTGCCCGGCGAGCGCAGCAGGTGGCGCAGGGCGTCCGCGATGGCGGCGAAATGCTGTCGGAGCCAGTTCATGGCGACACCTCCACGGGATTGGCCACGCCGTTGTGCCAGCCATCGACGATGCGGCCACGGTCCAGGTAGATGATGCGGTCGGCACCGGTGAGGAAACTCTCGTCGTGGGTCGAGATCAGGCAGGTCACGCCCACGCCGTGGAAGGATTTCAGGGCCGCCAGCACCTTGTTGGCATTGGCCCGGTCCAGATTGGCCGTCGGTTCGTCGGCCAGGATGATCTGCGGACGGTTGACGATGGCGCGCGCAATGGCCACGCGCTGCTGTTCGCCCCCGGACAGTTCCAGCGGCTCGCACATGGCCTTCTCCAGCAGGTCGACCTTGTCCAGCGCGGCGCGGGCGCGCTTTTCCGCATCCGGGCGAGAAGAGCCGGTCACGATCAGCGGCAGCATCACGTTGGCCAGCAGGTTGCGGTCCAAGAGCAGCTTTTGCTGCTGGAAGATCAGCCCCAGGTTGCGCCGCAGGTAGGGCAGGCCCGAGGGTTTCAAGCCCGCGATGTCGGTGCCGCTGACGGTGAGCTTGCCCGAGGTGGGCCGCTCGATGGCCGCGATCATCTTCAGCAGCGTGGACTTGCCGGCACCGGAAGGGCCGGCCAGGAAGATCAATTCGCCCTTCTTCACCGACAACGTGATGTCGCGCAGGGCATAGACCTCGCGCGCGTATTGCTTGGAAACCCGGGTAAATTCAATCATCGGTTCAACTCAGGAGGGCGTCGACGAATTCTGTAGCGTTGAAGGGTTGCAGGTCTTCGATCTTCTCGCCCACGCCGATGAAATACAGCGGCACCGGGCGGGTCTTGGCGATGGCGGCCAGGATGCCGCCCTTGGCCGTGCCATCCAGCTTGGTCACCACCAGGCCGGTCAGCCCCAGCGCATCATCGAAGGCCTTGACCTGGGCCAGCGCATTCTGGCCGGTGTTGCCGTCGATGACCAGCAGCACTTCGTGCGGCGCCGAGTTCATCGCCTTGGCAATGACCCGCTTGATCTTCTTGAGTTCATCCATGAGGTGCAATTGCGTCGGCAGGCGCCCGGCGGTATCGACCATCACCACATGGGTGCCGCGCGCCTGTGCCGAGTGCACCGAGTCGTAGGCCACGGCGGCCGGATCGCCGGATTCCTGGGCGATCACCTGGACGTTGTTGCGCTCGCCCCAGACCGCCAGCTGCTCGCGGGCGGCAGCACGGAAGGTGTCGCCGGCGGCCAGCAGTACCGACTGGCCGTGCGCCTGCAGGTGCAAGGCCAGCTTGCCGATGGTGGTGGTCTTGCCGGCACCGTTGACGCCGGCAATCATCATCACCAGCGGCTTGTCGCGGCCCAGCACCAGCGGACGCTGCAGCGGCTGCAGCAGGTCGATCAGCAGCGTGCGCAGGGCAGTACGCACCTGGGCGGCTTCGGTCAGGCGCTCGTTCTTGACCTTTTTCTTCAGCTCGGCCAGCAGCCACTGGGTGGCTTCCACGCCGGCGTCCGATACCAGCAGGGCCGATTCCAGTTCCTCGTACAAATCTTCATCGATGCGCGCACCGACGAAGAGCGTGGTCAGGTTGCTGGAGGTCTTGGACAGCCCGGCCTTCAGGCGCGAGAGCCAGGAACGCTTGACCTCGGGCGCCGGTTCCGGCGCGGCGACGATCTCGATTTCTTCGGCGGCCTCCCGCACGGCGGCCACCGGCTCAGGGATGGCGGCAGGGACGGGCGGCGATTGGGGCGCTGGCGTCGGGGCCGCGACCGGCGCCGGGACTGCGGGCGCTACCGGGGCAGGCACGGCAGCAGGCGGCTGAACGACAGGCGCAGCAGCGGGTGCGGCGGATTCGGCAGGGG